>JAHJDO010000018.1 GCA_018812485.1 bacterium
AACAGGATCAGGAGGAGTTCCATGCAAAGCCCTTGTGCGGCAAATAGCGTACTATATCGGCTGCGTTACTGACTGCAAGCCCCAACCATGCCACAGACACCACTCACCCACAGAATTCCACTGGCTCTCACCCTGCTGCGGAAATGGCAGACGGATGTGCCAACGTTTGTGCATGCGCTACGCTTGCGGGTAAATGGAAAAGCACCTGAGCAAATTGTCTGCCACTTATTTTTCTATCGCATTTCCACCCTGCCCCTCCCTGTTCAGCTTCTATAAATTTTGGTAATGGATTACAATCTGGAGCAAATCATGACAGCTTGTCGGAATTTGTTGACATGCTATCAGTATCTTGGTCGGTACAGATCAGGGCGGTAGCGTACCTGAAGTCGACGCGATGGCAAGGCAAACGCATGAATAAGGCAATAAAATCAGCACGTCATGTCCAGAGGATCAAGGCATGAGCATGAGCAATCTCAATTTATCAAATACCTATTGATATTTAATTCACGATGAGCAGCTAGAACTACTGCCACAATGAATTTTAAATGATGACCAGCTTTTAATTTTGTTTTTAGCAATTGGAGATAAATATGAAAAAGATACTTTTAGCTACCGCAATTTTAAGTTTTTCTTATAATTCCCATGCTTTTACATGGCCTTGGAATATTGAAACCAAAGAAGAAACAACCAGTGCGATTGCCACTACAATCAAGAATAAGGGCAACAAGGAAAACAAGGTTATAACATATGAGATCAATCAGATAGATAAAAAAACAATTGACCAGACGATAGTTGCCGAACAAACTGATAAACTATCCCAATTAACTGCATATATTAAAAATACACTTGGGGGGTATGAAGCAGAAGCTCAGTTTAGCACCAAAGTTCTTATAGGGTTTGATGCAAAAAATTTTACTGAGAAAAATATCTCAGTCGATGATAGCAATAAGAAGATTAAAGTCAGCTTACCCGATATTAAGGTTCAGTATATCGACATTGACTATAGCAACTCTTACATAATAACAAAAAAACAGGGCGTCATTTCCAGTAGCAGAGAACGTGATGAACTATTGAATGAATTATTCAGCAAATATCGAGATGATATAATAAAAGCCTCCTCAAAAAATGAAATGGCCATGCATGAAGCTAGGCTCAATGCATTTGAAATAATCAAAGAAAGTATAGAAAAAGAAAAAGGCATTGAATACAGTATTGAAATGGAGAGATAAATGAGAAATTTAATTAATAGCTTTAGCATTAGTCATTTAACAAAAAAGCACCTACCACTAATCGCCATCATTATATTACTGTCAACATTCGGGTTCTTGTTTTTGATCAATAAAGAAAAACCCAACGTACACGCACAAATCATAGACATAATTAAAAGTGAAAACATTGATGACATAGAAGAAAAACTTAAATACGAAAAAATCTTTACCGAGCACATATTAAAAATCCAAGAAAAAAAAGATGATTCTTTAATAGGCACTGTAACTAACTTTGCCAAGGATGCTCTTTTAAAAGTGGATGCCGAAATTCATTTGGTTGTAAAAGCATCATTTTCTCCAAATTTTGACAATATCATCATTCAAAATCAAGACCAATCTATAAATATTAATTTCGGTCAGACAATGCTGACAGATATTGATATTAACCAATCAAAAACAATTATTTCTTACAAGAAGTCGGGAATTCTTATATTCAAAAATGATCAAGAAAAAAGCATCATACTAGAAACCTTTCTGAACAACAAAGACAAATTCAAACATGAAATGACAAAAGAGTTTATCTCGTCCGCAAACGAAACCATAAAAAGACACATCAAGAGAGTCATTTTAGAAAGAATCGGCTCAGGAATTACAATCAATATCAATATAAAAGAGAATAAGACATGAGAAAGCATTTAAAGAACCTAACTATTCTTTTGGCTATACTCCCAATATTTGGATACGGTTTCTTTGACGATCCAGTAGAAACAGATATTAAAGACTATACCTCAAGCGATATGCCAATAATATTAAATTTATTCTCTGGAATTTCGGAGGATATCATGCTCGTATCACCTCCATTAATAGGAAATACTGAGAATAATGAAAACAATAAGCTCACCAGATTTCCATTGGAACTCATATATAGAAACCTTAAAAATAAAACAATACCTGCATTGAATGATTTAGTTAAACAGTCATCCGAAGTAAAGGTTGAAACAATAGAACTAAGAGATACGCATGAACTCTTTCATAAGATGTTAGTCAACAAGAGAGAAGCCCTTGAAAAATTTGTTTCAATTATAGAAAAGAATACTGATAGCCCTATTGATACCAACATTACATCTAATTCCAAAACCACAAAGGCGTTAGATGAACTATTCACCAATAATAAAGCAGAACAGTATCTACAAGACTATGAAAACAAATTATTCTTCCTCATGGATAAATACAAAATATCGCATAATGATCATATATTTACCCATTTCGACCAAGACAAAAAGCAATAAATCACTTCGCAGCAAAAGCATGGCAACAACCCACCGTTCAGTCAAGTTACTTTCTGGTATTGTTTGAGAACTGATTTGATAACCTACTTTATAAATTGAAGAGGAATTACATGTCCATTTCAAGTGCTAATAAACTAAATCTACCCCTAAGTAAAGAAAACGATCAGCTTGGTGAAATTGATGATAGCTATACAATAGACACCGATCATGAGATCGAAGAGTTTGAAGCTATAATTAACAAATTAAACATCAAAGTAGCCTATCCAGGTGATATTTTTGACTTTGGCGAGTCCCCCGCAAGCTCTATCATAAAATTAAAGAAATTACCTAATAAGGAAGTAAAAAAGGACTTCCTTAAATATCTAACGGAAAAAAAGAAAGAAGGGATAATCGTTGGTGATAGGTGGGCTTTTTTGGAAGTTGGCAATGAACTCCATGCTTATGGAGCACATATTGTCCTAAAAGATATAAATAAAAGAAAAACAGCTCTCTCCGAGTTAATAAGTGGCCTTGAAAAGGAAGTGCGAGGCTCTAGAGTACCCGTTTATGCTGCATTATTTCCTTCATTAATCGCAATAAGTATAGCATTAATGTACCACTTCAATCCAAGCGTACAAAATACACTAAATTCGGCCTTCAACAAGGCTAAAGAACCCGACTCTATAAAGTTTCTCAAGAAACAATTTCCCACCATCTATAAATGGCAAAATTCAGAAAACCCTGAAGAAAAAGAAGTGGCAAAGGCTGTATTTGATGAGAGCAAAATCAATTTGATTTGGCAACATGTATCCAATAAATCATGGAATGCAGAGCTACCTGAAAATGAAAGAACAAGTGCTAAAACAAGATTTATATTATTTGACCTTATTAATTATCATGACGACATTAGAAAGCAGTGTGAAAAAAAATCATTGATCCAAGGAACACGCTTTGGAACAATATGCTCTATTTATAAAACCTCATATAAAAGCACGATTTTTTACTGGAAAACAGGCCACATAGAGAAACTTACAAATACTGAAGAAATTAAAGCCATTTTTCAAGATTATGACATGCCAATTTCTCAGGATGATTATGAACATTGTTTTGATAAGCGTATAGCTGTTGCTGAAATGGATGGATTACAAACTGTATCCCTTAAAATTCCAGAGTCAAAAGAAAATGAATTACCCAGTGATTGGGTAGCAGCAGTAGTCGAGAACATTAACAACACTGCCAACACAAGATGGAATTCACTCGTCTTATTTAAATTAGGTGTACCTACCAGCGTAAAGAAAAAGACTGCCGACCTAATTAAGCCTACAAGCAATTTTTCTGGCGAGGAAAATTACATCATCAGATGGGCTAGCTTACCTCAAGATATAGTTACATCCCTAGGTCTAAGCAATAAAGAATATTCTAAAGAGTATTATATCAGTGAAAAAGTTATAACGTACTCCGGCATGTTCAGCAAAATACTTAATGATGATTTTCTGGATTCAAACGGAATAACGATAAATACGGAAAAGGCCAGGGATATGCTGATAAATATATCAGCCAGCACCCCCCCTAACTGCAATAAAAAAGAAGAAGACGAACGCAAGCACGCAAGCATCCAAGATAATAAAGATGGCTCCTATGGCGTGGGCCTATCAACCAAAGACCCTATCAAAGCAAGCTTAATGCATAACATCTTAAATGAACAAACAATACCAGAACTAAAGCACGAAGTTTCTGAATTACATGAGTCTAATATCAGTATTTTAAGAAACAATGAGGCAGGCGGTTTACAAGAACGGATATTCATCGAAAAAAGCCTAACTGATTTATTTAAAGATAGCGAATCCTTCTCTGTATTTATAGGCAAGGAAGATGTTCGTAAATTTATCAATGTGGAAGGGGGAAATGCTGGTGTACATGATAATGCATACTCTTATGATGGAAGTGATTATGATAGTATATATATTACAAATAGTCTTAATGATCTAAAAACAGATAAAGACAAAATAGAAATAACAGTTGGTGGCAAAAAGGCTCACTACATACGTATAAATAGTGGTGGACGAATTGTTCCGGTAGCTGAGCAAGGAGAATAAGTGATGACAGTTGCTAAAAGAATAAGTGACCTGTCAGCTAATCTCGCAAAAAGATTAGCTGCAATAGAAAATGATGACCGTCAATATTTATTGGATCATTATCAACAAGACAGGACAGCGGCTAGTGCGCATATAAAAAAAGAACCAGACCTAAGTTGGATAACCTGTGTTCATGTCATAGGCGAGGCTAGGGCTATGAAGAGCAGTTTTATCCTTGACCTTTTTGATAACCCTGATCTGAGAACACACTTAAATATTATTGATGACTCCGCACATGACCATACTGCTTGTCCATGCATGGTCATTCCTACAGAGGAAATGCAACAAAGTATCAGCATTGAAAGAGTTAATATATTTAATCTTGAAGAAAAGTCCGAGGTTCGAGGCATCCACAAGTTCCAAGAGCTATATGCACTACCCAGAGACAAAGAAAAGCTAACTGAAACAGCAGGAGGATATTTCCTCAAGATCTTTTTGCCTCGTGAGAAGTGTAAATTCCCACATGTTGTGATTGAATACCCTGGCATTGACAGTAAGAAATACCAGTCTGCTGAGAAAGAGGTCTTATACAACAGACTGCAAGAAGAGTTTAAAGCTCTTATTGAAAAAATCCCTGGTTTTGTAGTTGCCTGTTTTGAAAAAAAAATAGATGTCCCTGACAAACACCCACTGGATACTTTTGTTAAAAGTTATAAGAATTCCTTTGGTAAAGGGGCGCAACGATTGCCCTTGATTTTCTCTTTTAATGGCAGTGGAGCTATTCGCACATATTGCAGCGGTAATTCTGATTTAATAAATTTGATAGATAGTAATTTTTCTATTCATGATGAATTCGATACAAGAGTTCAGCTAATAAATCCAAATTACCAGAAGTACCCCATCATATGGCCAGATATTGCGAATTCAAATAGAGAAATCATAAATACATGGATAAGTAAATTTTCCAACTATAAGAATTATGAAAATTTATCATCGCATATCGAAAAAGATGGCGGATTTGAATATTCGAGGGAACTGCTATCAAAGTTGGTAGAAGATGAAGAGTTATCCGATAGCATTGGTTTGATATTTCACAATAAGTGGTTAGAAGAAGGCGAAGAAATATTATCCGGACTTGTAAGAATAAGAAAAGACATGGATGAATGGGATGATGTAAAAAGGATTATTGAGCATATTCGAAAAAGATTATCCAATTATGTAAACAATCCTTATCTCTCGGTTAAAGAAACATACCATAATAACAACCGTGACTTCAGCAGCAACACGCTTGATTCTTTCCAAGAAAAAAACAGCCACAGGAATCTTTGGCTAAAAACCATTGCAGACTATTATCTGCAATTTGTTTCAGAAGACATTTGCTTAGATACTGAAGCTGCGCAAAAGAAACTTACGAAAATAGCGAATGAAATACTTGATGATGTATTGACATACTATTCCGGAAGCAATAAACCACCGACCTCCCTTTCTTTCTTTTCAGATGAGGATATGAATAATGCGTTACTGACCATCATGACTTTTTATCTTCCAAACCAGATACTCAAAGAAAATAAAAGACTATTAACTGCAATGCTGGGTCGGTAAATTTCAATGCCATACTAATATTAGGTAGTTCAGATATGAGCAAAATAAATTCAAACACAAGATTTCCAAATTTTGGTAAGCGCGACTTGGGTAGGCGTAGAGCATATGAAATATTTATAGACATAGGTTCTTATCGAACAACAGTATTATGCTTACCACATGGCGACAGAAATGATGAAAGAGATAGATTAGGGAATATAGAAAGCTATCTTATTCCTTTCAGAGGCAAGTACAGAGAGTTTCCATCTTCGTATCTTAAAACAGCCGGAGGAGTGAAACTACTTTCAGATGAAGTCGTCGATGATGTCAAATCAGGAAATATTACATATTATGATGAGAAGAAAATTGTCACTTCCGCTAAACGAGATTTTATACATGACTTTCTAGATTATCCCGAAGGGCTGGATAGCGACGGCAAACCAACGAATTTTGTATTGTATATTAAGACATTACTGGAACATACTTTCCGGGTTATTACATGCGATGATGAAAAGGTTATTATCAATGGCAATGAAGTTGAGGTTGATGAACACTGGCGGTCATCTGACGTACCCAGTATAGAAGGAATCCAAGTTACTGTACCTGACCTTTACATTGAAAACTTAAGACAAGGATACTGCACTTATATACTGAAGGCATGTGAATCTTTATGCAATAAAAGCAGCACTGATTTATGGAAGGTATTATTAGAAGGCTATAATAAATATAGCAAAGGCTTGCTGGAAATTAACAAAAATAAATCAAAACAAAAAGTAGATGGTTTCGTTTCTATAAGCGCTGATGAAAGTGGAGCTGGTGAACTATATTTCATGGAATCAATGAAAGTATTATCATCCATCAGATTCTATAAAGCTGACCTAGATAAGTACAATATATTACATATCAAGCATTTATTTTCACAACGACCAGAAATATCAAATGCAGGCCAGAATGAAATTACTCAGAAGATTATTTGCTGCCGCATTGATATGGGGGGGATAACAACAGATGCCGGTGTAAGTTTAGTGGAATTCTTCGATAAAAAGCTTTCCAACAAATCAGACAACAAAGAATTGCGTTATAAGTTGCTAAAAAAAGAATCATTCTCTCAACGCATAGCTGGAGAAAAGTTTAAGGAGGAGTTTGGGGAATACGGCTACTCAAAAGAAAATTGGTGGGAAAACATTGATTTCATCAGGGACGAGAAAAACTGTAGCTTTGTCAAGATAATAAAAAGGATCATAAATAGTCAATACAAGGCTGTCAAACAACTATTCTTAAGTGAAGATAAAATTGATGGAGTTTATTTTGTTATATCAGGCAGACCTACAATGTCTGATCCGGTGAAAGAAGCCTTATTGCAAATAATACTCGATTATTTTAATAATGAACGACTTCTCTTATTAAAAGAGAGCTGCATTTTTGTATCAGACTTACCACTAATTTATTACGACTGGCAGGGTGGTAATTGGCATGTAAGCTACCGACCAGAACTGGCAAAATGGGTAACAGCAGCGGTTGGTGAAAAAATGTTATCAAATAGCTCAAAGTATGAAATCGGAACCCAAGGATTTGATTATTATGTAAAAGTTGATCATTTTCCTCCAGTTGATGGAGGGGATTTACAAACTATTAATGGTAGTATTGATAAAGCTATCAGTCTGGAAAATTTTGATGAGTTCAAGTCTCAGATGGAAGATGGGGCAGTAAGGGTTGGTCTGTCCTTCTCCCCTAAAAAAGATGGAGAATTTATTTCGTTTCTGGATGTCCTCAATAGGTCATGCAAGAACGAATATCCTACCGAACAAGGCAAATGTTATCCAAAATTAAAAGTAGGCTCTGCCCAAACGCCACTGTCAAATAAAGCCTGGATTATTCCAAGTATTTATATTGAAGATATTGACAGAAAAATTCACGAGTTTGTTTGGAAGGGATAAACACCACATAAGACACTTACAATCTAGCAGCATTATAGGAGCAATAATTCAATGTTGAATAAGAGTCCGCTTAACACACCAAAAAGAAATATGCTTTTACTTATATCCAACGCCTTATTGACTATTATTTTCTTACTGCTACCTATAACAAAAAATGTTTTGGCCAATGATGACATCATGAACCTAAAAGACGAGTTAGAAAATTCATGCGCAAAAAATGATACAATATGCTCCGAGTGTATAAAAAACCTGGTAATACCTTTAGTTGAGGGAGAATACTACAACTATTTAAGAACCTTATACCGTAAAGAGCTTCCTTCATTGTCAAACAGTGATCAGAAATCAGCCGAGCAATTAAAAGAAAAGATAGAAAAAAGAAGACAAGATTTTGAATCTCACCTTGGCGCAGACTTAACATCATTAGGCAACTGTTTAAATAACAATAGTCAAGCATGTCAAGCTTGTGAAAATATTAGAGAGAAAAGAAAAGAGTGGAAAGCAATTCAGCAGGAAATTGAGTCTTGTATAAAATCAATAAAGCCTAAAATAGATAGCGCAGGTAGTAATGATTCAGCCTGTAGAATGCTTAATATTACATCAATAGATAAGGAAGAGCCTATACCTGCCGAAGCACCTGCCGAAGCACCTGCCGAAGCACCTGCCGAAGCACCTGCCGAAGCACCTGCCGAAGCACCTG
>JAHJDO010000019.1 GCA_018812485.1 bacterium
TCAACTATGATGGCTACCACCCCTCAGTATTTTTCAGTCTCAGATCAATTCTTACGTGGATTTTCCGGGATTGACTATACGAAGATGTTTGGTGAATTTGATGGCCCAAATTTTCCCAAAGACCAAGGAAGGGTGGTTTGGATAAGGTTGGAAAACGGAGTTCTATGGCCTATTAATTATGCGCCAGCAAGAACGATTAGCCCAACAGAGTTTACAGTTACCTTTGGATTAGGTTCTGTATGTTTAGAAAATCGAACGGACTCTGTAGGACTGAAGGGAAAGATAACAGTATTTGTTCCATTGAATGATACTGTTGAGTTGTGGTTGATAGAACTGACTAATATAGGAAAGCATACAAAGAAGGTCGATATAATACCAACTGTACCAATCTTTGGGGGAAGTCGTAGTTATACGGAGTATCATAGAGATGTGGTGAGATTATATAATAAATCTATACACGATAATAAAACCTCGACAATTATTATATATCCTGGTTTAGAGTGGATAGAAGGTTGTACAGATCATAGTAGCATCTCTTATTTCATGCATGCCTCGTCTTCTAAAGGGAAAGGAGGAAATTATTTTTATTCTGATAGAGAAACCTTCCTTGGGCCGCATTACAGATGGGATTGTCCTCTTTCTTTGGCAGCAAAGATAAGGCCGAAATTTAATGTTTTTGGAAAAGAGGCCGTAGGAGCAATAGAGTTTTCAAATGTTAGGCTTAAACCAGGTCAGACCCTTTCCTGCGGAGTTATCAACGGCATAGCTCTTCAAAAAGAGAAAGTAAAGGAGTATGTAAAGAAATATAATTACAGTGGGATTTTAGTAGCTAAGGAGAAACTAAATAATTTTTGGCAAAAAAAATCAAAGAAGAAAACCATAAAGACCGATGATAAAAACTTTGATATTTCTTGGAATAAATGGTGGTTATATCAATTATCCATGCGTTTTTGGTTCGGAAATACCGGCCATCCCCAATTTGATTATGGCATGGATTTCAGTGGATGGCGTGAAATATGGCATGATATGATGGGTATGATTTTACTAGATCCAATTGAAGTTGAAAAGTATCTACTTTATACCCTGTCGGGAATTCGTCTTGATGGGACAAATGCTACGAGGTTTTTTTCCAGAACGAAGAAATTCGGTTCTGATGAAGTAAATGGGTTATGGTCTGACCATCCTTATTGGACTACGCAGACGGTACTTCTTTATATAGAGCAGTTAGGAGATGTAAAATCTTTGCTTAGAGATGGAATAAAGTATTTCCGTGATATTTATCTCCATCGAGGAGATGAAAAGGATAAAGATTGGCAGGTCGGAACTATAGGAAACGCAAGGACTAAAGGAGGAAGTGAGGCTACAGGATCTATACTTGAGCATTTGTTAGTCCAGCTTTTATCCATGTATTTTGATGTAGGGAGAAACAATCTTCTTAATATTAAACGAGCTGATTGGAACGATAGTGTTGACCAGACAAGAGGAGAAAGTGTTACTTTCTCTATGGGATTAGTTCAAGATTTAACGGAGTTGGCTGATTATTTAGAGAAGATGCAGAGACTAAAGGGTGTTAATAAAGTTAAAATCTTTAAAGAGCTTACAATTTTAATTGGTAGTAATAAAATTTCTAAGAAGAAAAAGATTGAAAGGCTTGACAGTTATCTTGAAATTGTAGATAAAGATATATCCGGAAAGAAGGTGGAGATTAAACTTTCCGAACTGATGGCAGATTTGAGGAAGAAAGCAGCTATTGTGAAAAAACAGATAAACGACATTGCTTGGAATGGTAAATATTACATAGGCTACTTTGATGGAAAAGGCAAACCGATTGATACTGTATTTAGCAATAAAAAAGAAGATTTTATGATATATTTGATGCCACAGGCCTTTTCTATTATATCAGGCGTAGCTGAAAGTAAGAAAATAGATATTGTAATAGATTCTGTTAATAAATATTTGTATGATAGAAAAGTTGGCGGATATAAATTGAATTATCCACCTTATACACAGTTTGATAAAAGAATAGGGAGGATTACAGGTTTTGCTCCAGGGACTAAGGAAAATAATGCAGTTTTTAACCACGCTAACTTATTCTGGATGTATGCTATGTTAAGATTAAAAAGGGCAGATGATGCCTTTAAGGTATGGGATGGAATTAATCCTTTAAATCATGAGCAGACTGAAGCAATGCTTCCTCCGTGGCTCCCCGAATATTATGTCTCGTCAGATAATGTAAACTTCAGTGGACGGGCTGAATATCCCATGCTGACAGGTTCTGCTGTTTGGACAAGGTTATTGTTTGAGCGTTATGTGATGGGTATAAGAGGAGAAAGTGGAGGTTTAAGGATAGATCCGTGTCTTCCATCGCAATCTAAGTGGAAACACTGCTCAATGACCGTAGATTTTAGAGGAGCTAGATATGAAATTTCTATTAAGAATCCAGGTCATAAGAAGGGAGCGATTGTAAAAAGGATGGTTGTTGATGGAAAAGAGATACAAGGAGGAGTCATTTCTCCCTTTAAAAGTGGAACTCATACTGTCCATGTTACATTAGGATAGGTGTATGGAGTTATCCAGGAAAGTTTTTGCTAATTATGTTGCTTGGTTTAAAACCCCTTGTTCTTTAGGCGGTAGAGGCCAGTGGCTTCACTGGGATAATAATAGGGAACGCTCGTGTAAACACAATCCAGATAAAATTGATCCTACTACCGGATTACGTGATATTGCCTCAGTACATTATCCTCTCATAGGGCCATATGATTCAGTTGATCCAAATGTGATTGAATACCACATTATGCTTGCACAAGCTGCTGGAATAGATGGGTTCATAGTAGAGTGGTTTGGAAAAGATGATGCTAGAGATGTGGATAAAGCTACTTTGGTATTAAGAGATAAGATAAAAGAGATAAATTCAAATTATGGGACAGATTTCAGGCTGTTGTTAGCCTGGGAGGATAGCTACGCGGGAGGCAATAAAGAGGAGGCTATTTCTACATTAGAATATGCGTGGAAGAATTATATGAGTGATCAGAGTGTCTATGTGTGGGATGAGAAAAAAAAGGCCCCTATTTTATTGGTGTTCCCTTATTTTACGGGCCCAAGAAGGAGTTTTAGACCAGGTGAGCTTTTATCTATAATTGATAGATTGAAAATTTGTCCAGTTTTCTCTTACCATTTTCCTCAGGTGAATGAAGAAGGAGGGTTTCTTAATGTACGTGGGGTTGAGAGTATTTATGCATGGGTGATTGCCCATTCGTGGGATGGAACGGAGTGGGGTAAATCAAATCTGGATTTATTTTATGATTTTTTGAAAGGTAATAAAAAAAATATGGAGTTTGCTATAGCAGGTTGTTATCCTGGGTTTGATGATGTAGGGGTTGGGGCCTGTTGGATTTGTAATCCTAAAAATAAAAAAGCACACCGTTTCATTAAACGAGATTCCAGGAAATGTAATACATATGATCTTACTTGGAAACGTTTTTGGCAATATATAGAATCTTTTGAGTCGGATAAAGATGTGCCTGTACCCTGGATGCAAATTGTAACTTGGAACGACTGGAATGAAGGGACTGAGATAGAACCGAGTATTGATCGTATAGGTAGAGAAGGTGTTGATTATGGTTTTGGTTATGGGTATGAGTATTTGAAGAAAACTAAAGAACATGTTCGTGCTTTTAAGGGAATAAGTGAGACTCCAGATGAAGCTTTATATATTCCTCACTTAATTTATAATGCTCGTATAAAGGCTAAGAAAAATAGGCCTCTGCAGGATGCAGAGCAGAAATTAACTAATGCTGTAACTTCTTTCTTTTCAGGTAGATACAAAGATGCGTTATCTATCATTCAGACTGTATAGCATGCGTGTCTTCATAACATGTATATGATAAAAAGAATAAATCTATTGCTTTTTATATGTCTAATATATGCCAGTTTCCCTGACGGAATATGTGCCTCGGAAAGAGAAAATGGAAAATATGTGTTTGCACATTATATGGCATGGTACGGAAACAAAGAAACTTCAGGACAATGGTTTAACTGGGCCATCGCCTTAAATTCAATTCCAGAAGATAAACATCACTATCCTGATTATGTCGATTGGAGAGGTAGAAAGGATATCGCCTCTTCTCTGTACCCATTAATTGGACCCTATGACTCTACAGATGAAGATGTATTAGAATATCATATATTACTTGCGAAGGCAGCAGGTATAGACGGTTTTATGGTAAATTGGTATGGATTTAGTAAAGATCAAGATGTCATCAACCAGAATGATATATCTTTTAAAAAACTACTTCGTCTTTCTGAAAAGTTAGATTTTAAGATATGTGTATGTTTCGATGACAAGAGCATGTTTCCTCCTTATAATAAGCTTAAGACCAGAAAAGAGGTTATAAAAAATACAGAGCTTACCATTAAAAGATTTAATAAAAAATATTCTTCTTATAGATCATACTTTAGAATAAAAGACAGGGTGGTGTTTAGTAATTTTAGCCATAGTGAACCTTCTGATTCAGTCGATTCTCCTGGATTTTCCGCCGATGAGTATGCGCTGTTGCTTCAGCCGTACAATTATTTTCTTATGCACGATTTCCACTGGTATTTATCCGAAGATTATTTTGGCGTATCAGACGCAATGTTTCCGTGGCTTGAACAAAATTTTCATCAATTGGAGGATTTTTATAAGAGGTCTAGTGTTGAGCTTGAGAAGGCACGTATTCGATTTATCTCTGGTCTGGTTTCGCCTGGTTTTGATAATACAGGATGTTGGGGGTGGGGTACTGGCCCTCATATAACATATCGAAATGGATTATCACATTATTCTCTTTATTGGGAACATGTAATTAGACACGACCCTGGGTTTATCCAGATAGTTACGTGGAACGACTTTCCTGAAGGGTCGGTGTTGGAACCAACAAAAGAATTTAAAAATACCTATCTTTTTGAGACACTTAAACAAATAGCACGATATAAAGATTTCAATCCAGATTACTCAGGCCTCACTATTCCAGCTAGAATATACAATCTTCGTAAACTTGCAAATGGCGCAAAGAAAAATAGGCTCCCTTTCTGTAGGAACTATACAAAGAAGTTAAAGCGTTCATCGAAGGCATTTTTGGATAAGGATTATACACTAGCTAAGATTTCTCTGGATAGTTTATATACTGAACTTGAAAGTATATATTCACGATTATTTTCAGCTGAGATAAATGAACTAATGCGGGGTTTAAAAGATAAAAAGAAGCTTGAGAAAAACAGAATTATCCTA
Source organism: bacterium (assembly GCA_018812485.1). Lineage (NCBI taxonomy): Bacteria > bacterium. Next base: position 5,267 of record JAHJDO010000019.1, read on the forward strand.
TCAGTATTATATAGCTCAGTTATAGAAGAGTTGATAGATTTCTCGGATGAGAAACTCGAGGAGATTTTATCCGAGAGGACAATCGCCGCATTTATTTTAGATATATTAGAAGAGAAGGATATAGCGTTTTCAGAAGTCGAGCGTATAGTAAAATATCTTTTACGGTATGGTGATAGTGAGATTCTAAAGGATGTAATCTCTTATTTATGTTTCAATGATTCTTCATCGGATGAGTTTATGGGAAAGATTGATATGATTTTTGCGGAACGAAAGAGAGACATTAGACCCGCATATTTTAAAGACTATCTAGAGAATTGCGACTTGCAATCAGCAGTTCAGTTGATAAGCCGTTTGTCACAAGCAGCAAATAATACTTTCAAAACTGAGCCGTCTTACTCGGAAGAGTTAAGGGAATTAAAAGTTTTACTTGAATTAAAGACTGTGCAATTGTTAGAGGAGATGAATGCTCTTAAAATGGATACTGTGGATACAGTCGATATGGTCTGTTCCGTTATTTCGCCTACTAGTCCGAAGTTTTGCAACATAATAGCAAGGGCTTATTATGAAAAAAAAGATATGGAAAAGTTTTTCCAAGTGATGAAAGAAAATGGAATGGCGATCACGATAAGGGAAGCATTCAGTGAACCGGTTATAGATGGAATAATTGAGCCAGAAGAGTGGAAAGAGGCAGTTTCTATTGATGAGTTTTACAGGTGTAGTGATGGAGAAAAAGTTAATCTTAAAATGAAGGCATGGATAGCAAGAGATGCAAGGTATATATATGTGGCAAGTGAATGTTATGAGCCGTTTATTAAGGAATTGAAGGCAAGCCACGTAATAAGAGATGATAAGAATTTATGGAAAGATGACTGTTTGGAGTTATTCTTTGATACAGGATATAGTTTAAAATCTTTTAAACAGATCCTCGTGAATACAAAGGGAAACGTGCTTGATCTTATATTGAAAGATGGCATACCTGTATATGATTGGGATGGGGACTATAACATTGGAACGTCTGTAACAAAGGAAAAGTGGAGCGTAGAGATAGCTATACCTCTTTCTCTTTTAAAAAATACGCGTATATCGAAAGGTGAGATATGGGGATTTAATCTTTCCATATCGAGGCATGCAAAAGAAAATGAGCAGTGCCAGTGGGTATCTACTTATGGCCATACACATAAACCATGGCTGTTTGGAGTGATAAGGTTTGAGTGATGTAAATTGTTGAGAATAGTCCTTTTTACATGGTTTATCTTGTGTTGTATAGCAGGTGGCATTGCCTTTTCTATGGAGGAACTTAGTCCATCTGAGATTGAGATGGATTCTCAATCTCGCGCAAATAAAGAAGCTGAATTTATTAAATATCGAAATTTAGGACAATATGATAAAGCGATTGCTATTCTTGAAGAATTGATCCATTCTTTTCCTTTGGTAGTAGGATATTATATTGATATGGGAGATACTTATCTACAGGGATTAGATAGACCGAAAGAAGCTATTAAATATTTCTGGAAAGTTGTTGAATTAAATCCGGATTTGAGTTACATCTATGCGTATATTGCTTTATGTTATGAGCGACTTGGAGAGCTTGAAGAAGCAAAAAAGTTTTATCAGAAGTCACTTGAATTTTCCACAAATTTATACTGGTTTTCTTTTGCAAAGAGTCACTTATTAGCTATCAAACTTGCTCAAGAAAGTTTTTTTGTAACAGATTGGTATGTCATAGGCCCTTTCTCTTACGAGTTAGAACGAGGGTTAGATACGGTATATCCTCCAGAGAAGGATGTCAAGTTAGATTCTGTATATGAAGGGGATATTGGTTTAGTTACTTGGAGCAAGATCATACCATCAGAAAATTTAGGATATGTAAATCTGAATTCTATGTTTTCACCTAATGATAATACGATTGCCTATGCCCTTACTTATGCATATTCCGCGGAAGATCGAACTATAGAGGTTCGCATTGGGAGTGATGATGGGGTCATGGCTTGGGTAAATGGTAAGATGGTGTTAAAAAGAGAGGTGTTCCGTACAGCCTCACTTGATCAAAATATTGTCAGGACGAGATTTTCTAAAGGATGGAACATGATTTTGCTTAAGATTGCCGAGACAAGTGGAAGTTGGGGTTTCTATTTTAGAATTACAGATATGCAGGGATTCCCTATAGAGGATATCGTGTTTGATACAGAACGTGACGAAGTTAGAGCAAAAAATGTTATTAAAGATATACATGCCAGGAGAATGTTAGAGCTTGCAGGAATCGGGTTGATTGTTGTTATAGCAGGTGTTTTTATCTCGTGGGTTTTTGTATATCTTGGCATCCGAATATATCAAAAAATAGAAACCCGTCGTATGCAGCAGAGATTTATGTTGAATGTTTCTCATGAATTAAAAACACCTTTGACTGCTATGCAGATATCAGTAGAAACCCTGCAGCAGTCACGGATAAAAGATCCTGAAAAAAATAGGCGTTATTTAAATCATATTTCGGGTCAAGTCAGCATATTAACACAATTCATAGAAAACATTCTCAGTTTTTCTAAAATTAAGCGCGGTGTGAGAGAATATGATTTAAAAAAACAAGATATTGTAGAAATTGTTAAAGAAAGTATAGCTTTTTTTTCTACGGCATACATAGAAAAAACTCCAAACATAAAATCGACTTTTGGAACCAGTCCTGTATATGTCAATATCGATAAAGATGCGATTATACACGTAGTTCTTAATCTCCTTAATAATGCTCATCATTATTCAGATAAGAATCAACCTATAGACGTCATTGTGCGTTGTGAACCCAAGACTCGATACGCAGTTATTGAAGTTGTTGATAGAGGTATCGGTATACCTAGAAAAGAGATAAAGAGAATATACGGGGAGTTCTATCGTGGAAAACGAGGGTCAGGATATTGGTCTAAGGGCAGTGGACTGGGATTAGCATTAACGCGATATCTTGTTAAAGCGCACAAAGGATACATTGAAGTCCAAAGTACCATTAATAAGGGTAGCCGGTTTATCGTACGATTACCTTTATATGAACAATAAATAACATATCAAGGGGAAAGCCGATGGGAAAAATTTTAGTGATTGAAGATGATCCTGTAATTCTTGAAGGTATAGTAGATAACCTGGAACAGGAAGGATATTCTGTTATTACAGCAATGGATGGCAAAACAGGTCTAAATATGGCATTAGACTCATCACTTGATTGTATTATTCTTGATGTCATGTTACCCAAGATGAATGGCCTTGAAATTTGCAGAGAATTGAGAGAACGCAATGTTAAAAGGCCCATACTTATGTTAACTGTAAGATCTGATGAGGTTGATAAGGTGCTTGGATTAGAAATTGGAGCTGATGATTATTTAACAAAACCTTTTAGTATTCACGAACTCATAGCGCGTATTCACGCGTTACTTAGAAGAGTAAAACGACAGCAAACTGTGCGTTCTCTGGATACATATTCATTTGGAGACGTCCATATCGATTTTAGGAAATATAGAGTCAAAAGAGGCTCACGGATATATCGTTTAAAAGCGAGAGAATGTGAGGTTTTGAAGTATATAATTGAACGAAAAGAAGAGGTTGTAAATCGCAGTGATATTCTGAGAGATGTTTGGAATTATAAATTTGCGCTTTCAAGCCGTAGTATCGATAATTATATTGTTCGTCTGCGAAAAATGATTGAGAAAGACCCTGCTAGACCAATACATATCTTAAATGTTAGAGGGGTCGGCTATAAGTTTATAGATTAGTTTAGTCTGCCAATATAGAGCCTTCCATTTACCTCCTTATCTTCATATTAAAGATTACATAAGTTTTACACTTCTGTGACAAACAGTGACGAATTATCTGATACACTTTAGAGTGAGAGGTTAAAAAAGCCGTTCTTTTTGTGAAGATATAAAAAGAACAGATAATCGATGTGTTTTTTTAAGATCTTGGCAGAGAAAATATGGAGGTGTTTTATGATGAACTTTAAAAGAATTAATAATTTAAAGGTTAGAGCATTATTTATATGTCTATTATTTATTTTAAACACCTCTGTATATGGTATAGAGATATCTAATAAAACGCACCTCAGGATACCGTTTGCAACTGCAATGGATAGTGATGGTGTTCGTGGAGGAGCCCCAGGGTTTATAACAAAATTTCAATATTTAGTCGCAGAACAATGGATTGGGAAGAATAATGCATTGAGCTCAGAAAATAGGCGGGAGGATTTAGAAGCGGAGTTTGGCGTAGAAGGCGAGATAAAAATATATATTGTCCCGGGTTTTTTGAAAGGCACAAGTCTGCCAGCTTATTTGAAAACTAGAGCAGGTATTGTCATTGTGGATGCTGATACTTTTAATCAAGAAGACGGAAAAATATTATTACAACATGAGGTAGAGGAACTTGCAGTGACAATTAAGTACAGAGACAGAGATTCCGAATTTGCACGTATACCTGATTCAGAAGAACGTAAGCAGGCATTTGCTGAATATTTAGATACAGGTGATCCTGATGAGATTAGAGCTTTGTTGTTGAGCTTTCACGATCACGATAGTGTAACTCGATTACCTGCAAGGCTCGTGGAACTAATTAGAGATGTAGAAGTGGAGGAATCACCTATACGACGGGCTGAAGTACCTGACGCAGATAGGCCAGTACGTGGAGCAGGATTTTCTAGACGAGATTTCCTTAGATTTACAACAGAAATGCTAGCTCTACCAACATTAGAATCAGTTTATCGAACGCTGCATAGAGGCATATCAACAACTGCTGCTGTTGTAGACCTAAGGGCTAGAAGAGTAACCGCGGAGGGACAAACACTGGAACCTGGATTTGTTGTTTCGCTATATACTGTTATAGAGGAAGGCAGTTGGCCTTACAGTGTTGGCGGTGGCATGAAGGCTTCAGTTACACTTTTACCTCAAGAAACAGGTTATGCTACGGCAGTTGTTAATAAAGAAGGAAGCGAGGTAACACTTCTTAATGCAAGAGGAGAAGGAATTACAATTACATTACCGGGTGGTACAAATGTAAATGTAGATCAGCCCATAGCTATTGGTGATTTCAATGGTGATGGTCAGTTCAAGCTTGTAATTATGCGTAACATAGAGGATGGAGTAGATGTTATAGCTGTAGATATAAATACTGGTACAGTAGAATGGCAACAAGAGATTCCTGGAGTAACGAGTGGTAGAGGAGTGGCGGTAGGGAATAATGTTATAGGAGCAGGTCAGCAAATAGTTGCTGTAACAGGAGAGAAAGTAGTACTATTAGATTCGGGTAATGGAAATGTGATCTGGGAAAAGGAGTTTCTTCTTAGTGATTCAAAGGTACCGCCGGTTTTGGCTGATGTTACAGGCGATGGTTTAGAGAATGTAATAGTTGCAGATATGGAACGTGTTTATGTTTTAGATAGGTTTGGAGAAATTTTATGGAGTACAGAGTCGTTAGTACACGATCCTATATCAGGGAATAAGATTGAGCATATTTCAGATATTGTGGCTGGAGATATTGACGGTGACGGGAAGATAAAGATTGTAGTAGGAACAGGCAATCAATCTACCCCTACTGGCTACGGTGTCGATAGGGATATTTATGTACTTGATGGTCAGACAGGTGAAGTGTTGCATAGGCATGAGATTTCAGTATTAGTGCCTCTTATTTATGATGTTAAGTTATCGCTTGGCGATGTTATGGGAGATGGGATAGTCAGGATTGTAGCGACGTATGGTTACGGGATCATTGTTTTAAATCCGGATTTGACAACATTATGGGAGACTTCTGTGGACTGGCGATGGTATCCATCAGCAGCTGCAATTGCTGACATAGATGATGATGGAATTTGTGAAGTAATAGTTCCTTTTAGTAGAGATGATAAGAAATACCTTGGTGCATGGCGTGGTGATGATGGTACAGAGATAGAAGAGTTTACGTTAGAGATGGAACAGAATTGGACATTACAGCCTGGGATAAGAGACTTCGATGGGGATGGAAGGATGGAACTTGTTATCAATGCAGAAACTTCGGGTCCAGGTAACATTTATGCATTTGAGGTAATAATTGGTAGTGCTGGACTTGTTGAATGGGAACAAGATAGGGGAGATGGACGAAAGACAGGATATTATGGTGAGGCCCCATCCCCAATTTATATAGGCATGCCTACAATAGCGTGGCAATATAAGTATGGAGGAGCGGGATCAGATGAGTTTCATAGAGTTATTAGGAGCTCTGCAGGAGGCTATATTATAGCAGGTAACAAGAGTATTAATGATGGAGAAGTAGCAGGTTGGATTGTTAAGTTTGATACAAATGGGGTATTTGCAGGCGAATTTACATTTGGTTCTATCGGAAATAATGGCTTTAGAGATATTATAGAAACTGGAGATGGTGGTTTTCTGGCAGCAGGGTGGGGTTATGACCAGGATGGAAGATTGTACATGCGGGCAGTTAAGTTAAGCTCTGATTTAGAGGTAGAATGGGAGAGTATGTTCGGAGTAGAAGCTGAAAATATATATGCCAAATCTGTTGTTGAGGCTGATGATGGTGGATATGTGTTTGTGGGGACTGCAAACGATTATATTTTTGTAATAAAAATTGATTCTTCAGGAGAAGTCGTATGGCGTGAGCAGATGCCAAGTGCTCACGATATTTGTTCATATGCCAGTGATATTGCCAGGAGACAGGGTGGCGGATTTATTGTAGTAGGGTCTGAAGTTGAGGAGACATTTAATTATAGTACAGATATAGTGGTATATAACCTTGATGAATTTGGGCAGGTGGAAGGGGGCGTGCAATATATAAGCACGGCAACTCATGAATCGATGAATTGTATTATTCCTACAGCAGATGGTGGATTTATTATGGGTGGCTGGGTAAGATGGCAGCCTGATTGGCCGGAGACAAAAGATGCGTTGGTTATTAAGTTTGGACATGATCTTAATGTAGAGTGGAAGAGACAGTTTTATGTACCTACACCACTAATTGGTGTTAATTTTGGTGCAGAAGAAATCACCTCAATTATAGAGTTGCCTGATGGTAGATATGTTGTAGTAGGAAGTTATAAAAAGGCCAGGTATCCTCTTACTGGTACACACGATGTTTTCGTTGCTGTATTGCGTCCTGATGGGACAGTGGAAGGCATAAGGATACTTACCGAACATGATGATGGTATAAATGATATAGTAAGGGATATAATGTTAGGGACAGATGGAAGATATGTTATGGTTGGAGCCACGGAGAATAATAGTGCAGGAGGGTTAGATGGATGGGTATTTGGCGATTCAAAAGATATAGGAGCAAGAGTATATTTGCCAACAGTTTTAAGGCAGGCTCTATCCCAGCCACAGACTGGAGCGCTTACAGCTACATTCATACCGATAGGATCTGAACGATCTCCAATTTCTCTAACAGAATTGCACGATACAGTAGTGTTATTTTTAGGTGACGGAGCAATGGCTAATCCAGAGGGATTCAGAGATGCACTGAGTCAACTTCCTGAAAATAATAGAGCAGTAGTAATAACAGATTCACCGGAAGATTTTCATAGTTTTTGTGTTGATTTTCATTTGTTAGATTTTGATATTTTTATAAGAACACCAGCACAATTAGGTTTGGCAGATTTTGATTTGGAACAATTCTGGGCTACAATAGTTGGCATTGATCTTCAGTGCATACCTTTAGCTGACGACCTTTGTAGTCAATATAAAGCTTTGGAAAGAGCAAGAGACGAAGTTTAATAGTTATAGTAAGACCTTTCTCACTTTCCAGGCACCAAGAGATTTATGTTATAAAATAGTGAAATGTCCGGTTTATTAACAAATGAAATGTCCGCTTTCAAAGCGGGATATGGTAATATGCGTAGCTTAACTATGGAGGTTAGTTATGCAGGTATATTATCCAGAATCCGCACTGGAGCGGGCAA
>JAHJDO010000020.1 GCA_018812485.1 bacterium
GGATAGATCGTGGCATAAGCATCAGGTACAAACAGTGCGATGGCGATTGTATCAAATAGCTGGAAAGATTGTATATCATAGTGGACAAACCTTCTTGAAAGTGAGAAAGGCTTTATGCCAGATGTTTAAAGATATTCGTTTGAGAATATGGGAGTTTGCCAATACTTAGGATACAGATTAGGAGAAAAGATTTTTGGCCTATACTATACAGGGAGAGGTATGTCTTAAATAACTGTTATAAGACCTGGTCAGGTCTTATAAGAAAGAAAATGCCTAAATAAAGATTATTTTCTGTCCTCTGAACTGTTTTTGAAGACTGAAATGACAAAATCTGGAGATATGCTTAAATCAATGTCGGATTTTGGGGCTTGACAAAACTCTTGACACAAAAATGATTATGTAGTAGACTAAGGTATGTAAGCCATACAATAGAAGGCAATATGTGCGAAATAAGTTTTAAAAAACAAGACGTTGTTCCTGTTTATAAACAACTAAGAGAATATCTTAAGAAGGAAATCAAGACGGGGCGACTCTCTAAAGGAGCTAAGCTATTATCTGAAATAGACCTGGCAAATAAATGTTCGCTCAGTCGTGACACGGTGAGAAAAGCCCTGAATGAACTCATAAATGAGGGATTACTGGTAACACAACAAGGTAAGGGGACATTTATAAGCAAACCAAAGAAACTAGTATCTCGGGGTAATAATGAAATAGCTGTCTTACTTCCTGCTTTAAGTGTTGGACAATCTTACAGCCAGATTCTGGATGGAATAAATGATTATTTAAGACCAAAGAATTATAATCTTGTTCTGTATTTGAGTACAAGTAGTGAAGCAGAGGAAGCAAAATGCATAAAAGCACTCCTGCATAAAAAAGTAGAAGGTCTAATCTGGGTCATTTGTGCATATACACAGAATAAATCTTGCGACAATATAAGAAAAATGATTCAAAGTGCTGTTCCTTTTGTACTTGTTGATAATTACAATAAAGATATAAAAACAAATAAGGTGATTGTTGATAATTTTCTAAGTATATACCAGGCAGTGAAATATCTTATAAAATTTGGACATCAACAAATTGGCTTTATAATTAGAAGCACTACTTCTTCAAGTGTAAATGATAGATTGAGTGGATACAAACAAGCTCTCAGAGACTCTGGGATTAGATTTAACCCCAAATTTATTGTAGACACCTATAAAAAAAGTGAAACAGAAGTCAGGCAGATACTAAAAGCGTTATTAACTGAAAAAAAACGCCCAACCGCTATTATTAATCTTGCTACCTTTGATTATCTGCAGTTTATTGTACGCATAATTAGTAAATTAGGTTTGAAGATACCTGACAATATATCATTAATCCAGATGGAAAATACCGAAGGACTTCTCTGTGATCCTTCTCTCACTTTTATTGATTATCCCACTTATGAACTTGGATATGAGGCGGCTAAGTTATTACTGAACAAAACCATGAAAAGTAAGAAAAATGAATATGCAGAGATAAGACTAAATGCTGAACTGGTTATTAGAGACTCCGTGTCGGAAGCCTTTTGCGATACTTCTGGCGGTAAAAATTTAATAAGGTTAGTATGAAAAAATGTATTTTAAATTCAGGTATTTTTATTATACCGTTTCTTATAGTAGGGATTTTAGGATTTTCGTGGTGTAAGAGAGAACTTGAGATATATGTTTGTCACTATACAGATGAGAAAATAACGATTGATGGAATTTTTGATGAATCGTGCTGGAGAAAGGCAAATAAAATTAAGTTCTATCATTTAGAGAAAATACATACAGAGCCTCAGCGGCATCTTGCCCCCTTTTCTCCAACAACTGCAAAACTCCTCTGGGATAAAGAATATCTCTATTTTGCAATGGAAGCAGAAGATAAAGATATTTGGGGAACAATAACCGAGCACGATTCTGTTCTATGCAACGAAGATGTTCTGGAGATATTTTTAAAGCCCAGAGAAAATAAATATTCCTATTATGAGTTTGAAATAAGTCCTAAGAATGTAACATGGGACTTATTTTATCCAAGCCGCGGAGTATCGGCTGGTGGTCCTTTTCAAAAAAGATGGTCAAAATATGAGTCAAATCTGAAGAGTGCAACAAAGGTGTATGGAACACTAAACAAGTGGAAGGATAAAGATGAAAAATGGACTCTTGAGGTAGCAATACCTTTTTCATCGTTGAAAGAAGTTATTGCCGGGACGCCACGTAACGGTGAACAGTGGCGTTTCGCATTGTGCAGATATGACTATTCTGTTTACTTGGAAAATCACGAGTATTCGAGTAGTGCACGTCTAAGTCTAGTATGGTTTCACAAATATGAGGACTACAATATCCTAGAGTTTAGAAAATAATTTAAGGATCTATCATGAGCTTTGAAAAAAAACAACTCATGGAAGCACTTGAAAGCGGGAGCAAGTGGCTTATTAATGTTGCACAGGTAGTAGGGACCTCGGATAGTATGTATGGGGCCATGAAGAATGACTATAACATGAAAGAAAAAAACTGGGCGTATTATGAGCCAGTATGGCACACTGGTCAGGCCATTAGAGCTTTGCTTGCTGCCTATAAGAGAACTGGTAAGGAAATTTTCTTAAAACGTGCAATTATGGCTGGAGACTATATCCAAAGATTACAATTTGTGGATAAGAGCGATCCTGAAACGTATGGCCTTATTCGGGCAGATATCAAACCTGATCTTTCCACAGCACATATGTCTACCATGACAGATGCTTTTGAAGGGCTTTTTGAATTAGAAGAGGTCACTGGGGATAGGCGATGGATTGAAATTATTCGATTAGCTGCCGATTGGATAATGGGCCATACTTGGTTGCAAGGAGAGGGTTTAATAATTAATTCCTACGATTTTAAGAACAAAAAAGTATTACATGTAGATTATGAGGAAAAAGAGTCTAGAAATCCTATTAAGTATGCCCGACCCAATAATGAGGGTGCAACCTTTTATTATCTCTATGTTCTAACAAAGGGAACAAAATATTTAGATGTTTTTAAACGATTGTGCGATCGTTTAGTTGAGGATCAGTATAGCATGGGTCTATGGATGGACTATTTACCTAATGTGCTTCGTACCGGGTTCGTCCATGCCCGTTTTAATCTTTGGTATGCTTTGTCATTGCTGCGTGGTTATGACGCATTTAAGGATGAGCGTTATCTGGCCTGTGCAAGACGCACTGCTGAATGGTATTTAGATAATCTTTGGCTAGATGGTGCCTTTCCTTATCGGATGCGGGTGGATGGGAAACATCGTTTTTCCCAAATATGTGGTTCTGGTTCAGCTATGGCAGGGATATTTTGGATTGATCTTTTTAACTATATTCCTGACCCACGATATATTGAAAAATCTGAGTTAGTTTTGGAATTTCTTTTAACCACACAATATAGTGAGTCTTTTTTTGATAACAATCTTCGAGGAGCTTTTTTTGAAAGTTCTGACCTAATTCCAAATAGTGGCAGTTCACTTTATGTAGTTAGGGATCTAGCGACTACCTTTGCAATAATTTTTATTGATAAGTATCTACGTTTTAAAGGAGAAAAGGAAAAACAAAACAAGGTATAGATGCGTATAAAAACTAATTATTTCAAAATCTAAAAAGATAGTTTGAAAAGTCAAGGAAGGAATTAGTGTGAAAAAAAAGCTGAAAAGGAGGTGGTAGAGAGCTAGAATTGCCGCAGCGTTTCTACATATTAAAGTAAAAACGCAAAAAAAGTTGAAAAAAATCAACTTTTAATAACTAAACTATAACAATTATAACAAACAAGGAATAAGGAGGGTATTATGTATCACAGAAAAAGATATATGGGCTGGGTTGGTGCTCTGATTTTTTGTTCTATCATATTGGGGACGGTATTTTGCAAAGCGGAGAATCAAAATTTAGTGGAAAATCCAGGTTTTGAGGATGGACTCCATGGCTGGAAAACGAAGCTCAGTGGAGATATAGCAGATCGTAAAGACGAGTTTATTTTCGAGACAACAAAAGAGGAAGCAATAGATGGTAAATACTGCGCAAGAATAGTGTGGCCAAAAGAAATCCCCTGTGAGAATAGCACATTGCATCTTAATCAGACCATAGATGAAGAATTTAAAAAAGGAGAAAGGTATCGGTTCAGTTTCCATGCAAAGCACACGCTTCCAAGATATCCGAAGACCAGCTATAAGATTTGTCGTTTAGGCTTTAAGAAATTGCAGGGAGGAATCAAGAATATAGACTTCAGAGAGAATATAACGTCATCTAACTGGCGGGAGTATAGCCTTAATTTTACAATAGAAAATGATGCAGAATGTGTGTATATATTCTTTTTTTCTCGTGTTAATGGTGAGACTATATTAATTGATAATGTAAAACTTGCTAAGATCGAAGAAGTTGAAGCGAAAGAAAAGAAGGGTCCTATAAAGAATACTTATAGCGATATGCAGTTTTTTAAGTCTAGCCACGGCTCTGTTTCCTTCAAGGAATTACCTGATAAGTTGTTGTTTGCAAATTCCCATATTGGTCTTGGTTTTTACAGTGGAAACTATGGGTTTGCCCAATCCAGCATATATAGTGTTGATAAGGATACAGACTTTTTGTTTCAAGATTTTCCGAAAGACAGGGCTCTCTGGCAGATAGTCTTAAGGCGCGATAAGGGGAAAGATTCCGGAGAAATAATTCTGGACAATTTCAGTCCTTCAGTTACCTCCTATAGGAGGGAAATAAATAATGACTGTAGCATCTTACATCTTTATTGGAAAGATCTGGGTGTTGCGGGAAAAAATGATGCTCTGGATGTTGAAGTTACGGTCACATTGCAAAAAGATAATCCGTTATCCTTTTGGCGTATCAATATTCAAAACAGGAATAAAGTATACGGTATATGGCAGGTATTTTTCCCTGTTATGAAACTGGCTTCGATAGGCGGGACTCCTGAAGATGACTATTTTATGTTCTGTAAGGACCGTGGCAGACTCATTAAGAATCCTTACAATGCCCCAAATGGTTTCAGGCATGGTTTACATGTCGATGGGACGTTCCCAGGCACATTGGATATGCAGTTTCAGGCCCTGTATGATGGATCCGGTACAGGTTTATATTTAGCAGCTTATGATGACAAATATTATTCAAAATGTTTTAGAGCAATACAAAATTCCAGCGACGACACAATAGAATTTAAACATGGACATAATCCACCAAATATGGGTTATCCAGATGAAAATTACAGTTTACCGTACGATATGGTAATAGGAGTATTTTCAGGTGATTGGTACGATGCATGCCAGCTCTACCGCAAATGGGCGATAAAACAACCATGGTGCAGAAAGGGACCTTTAATTACAAGAGAAGACATTCCCGCATGGTATAAAGAAGCACCCCTGATGCTTAGAAACAGCTCTCATAAAAGGGATCCATCAGTTGCATTAAATAGAGATAATTTTTTAAAATTTTTAAAGTTTGCTGATACTACATTGCCATCTATATGGTATGCATGGTATAAGGATATTCCAGATATGAGTGTTTTTAGTAGTGAGCGCGTTAATATGCATGACGGCAATTATCCCAAAATACCTGCTCTTCCATGTTTTGCTGAAGCATGCAAGGCTATATCTGAAGCAGGAGGTTATCCTTCAGCATATGTCTGTGTAAGTCTCTATGACCAGGGAAGTAACAATAATGCGCCTTATGCTAAATGGGCAGAACAATATGTCGGTAGAGATGTTAATCAGGAATTGATGTATTGGCCAAAATTGCCAACTTGGTGGATGTGTACATCTTCTGAGGAGTGGCAGAACAGGATAAAAGATATATGTGTCGCTTTAATAAAAAATGAAAATGTTAAGGGAATATATCTGGATACACTTAATGGTTCGGGAACACACTGTTTTGATACAAGTCATAATCATCCTCATGGCGGGGGAAACTATAGATGCTTGGGGCAAAGGAAACTCGCCAAGGATGTTCGTGATGCTATAAAATCAATAAATCCTGAAGCTTTCACTACAGCTGAGAATCCGGCTGATACCTTTATAGATGTGATAGATGGCATGTTGTATCAGCATACCTATTACCCTGGTTTTATCCCTGTTCCCATGTTTGGTGTAGTGTATAATGATTATATCCCGAGATATGGCAGATATGGAATGTTAAATGATGATGGTACTATTGGGGGGACTCCGGATTCGTTTTATTTTAGAGCGGGGTCTCTTTTTGCTGAAGGAGCCCAAGTGGGAAGAGTTTCCATTGACAATGATTCTGTAACTGATCCAAAATATAAAGAGAAAGCAGTCTTTCTCAAAAAGATAATCAATTATTATAAAAAAGAGGTAGGTGGCAGTTACCTTTGTTATGGACAATTACTTAGACCGATAAAATTTCTCAAGCCCGATCCTCTGCCTGTAGTGCCGTATATATACAAGGGAGAAGAGGAAAATGTAAAAGCATTTTTTAGCGGCGTATTTAAAAGTGCCACTAATGAAGATATATGTATTTTTATTGTAAATGTTTCTAATAAAAAGGTGGAATTTAGTTTCAACTTGGATTGCAAGAAGTATAATGTTCCATCTAATAAAGAGGTAAAAGTATGTAAGGTATCCGAAACCGGGGATCGAAAATCTCTTAAAACCTGTGGGGAGATTTTTGAATATTCTGATACAATAGGTGCTCGTGACATTATTATGTTAGAATTAAAATAACTGAGTAGTCTACTTATAAAACTTAAGAGGAGATAAACTCATGAGACGATTAAGGAACATGTTTGGTTTTACCTTGATGGAGCTTTTGGTTGTGATTGCAATAATCGCGCTTCTCGCGTCAATGCTTTTGCCTGCTTTGATGCAGGCAAGGGAGATGGGGAAAAGAACAAAATGTCTTAGTAACCTGAGACAATTAGGCATGGCTATCCAGATGTATGTCGATGACTATGATGGTTGGTTCCGTCCATATTATGTCAGTACATGGAGTGATTACAGGTGGAGATATTGGCCAAATTCTATTGTTTGTCCGGGTTATATAAAAAATCCTGATGTATTTTATTGTCCTTCTCTGGCGCCATTTAATAGTAGTAATGTGAATTCTAAATGGAATGGAGCTTATTTCGACGCTGTTCCCCTAACTTATGGATTGAGGAGATGGGGTATAGGTGATGAGCCTATTTTCAAGATAGAGAATCCGTCAGCTTATTTCATTCTGGTAGATAGTGTATTAGATATTCCAGGAAATGCAGAGCATATGCTACAGGTCTACAATGTTGATGACGCTGGTCAAGCTGTTCATGTTCGGCATAATGAGAGGGCAAATACTTTATTTGCTGACTGGCATGTAGAGGCGAAAGAAGAAAGCTATTTTACTGATTTGGGTTATGATGTGTATCCATGACTCATTTAACCTTCAAAGAAATTTAACTAAAATATGAGGCTGAAAATGACAGTTAAAGTGGGAATAATAGGTACAGGTGGTAGAGGAATCGGTTTTATAAGACATATAAATGAACGCAAGGATGCTCTTATAACTGCATTGTGTGATCCGAATCATGTGCGTATGAAGAAAGTTGCAGAATTAAAGATTGAAGGTGTTCCCTTATGTATCCACAAGCCGCAACTTTATACTACTATAGGGGATATGCTAAGTTCTGAAGAGTTGGATGCGATTATAATCACAAGTCCTGATTATTGCCATGAGGCTAATGCAATTGATGCTTTAGAAAAAGACATTTTTGTGCTTATAGACAAACCGCTTGCTACCACTACAGAGGGATGTATGAATGTACTTAAGGCAGCTAAGAAATCTAAAGCTACTGTTATGATAGGGTTTAATCTACGTCATGATCCAACATTAATGAAGGTTAAGGAAATTGTCTCCAAAGGGGATCTGGGACGAATATTCATGATAGAGAACAGAGAATTCTACGATGGCGGGAAAACATATCTTGCGCGCTGGAATGGAAAGCAGAAGTACAGTGGTGGATTATGGGTTCATAAAGGAACTCATGATTTTGATATTTTTAACTGGTTAAATCAGGGTGGAAAGCCTCTCAGAGTCTCTGCATTTGCAGAAAGAAGTGCCTTGAGAAAAGAGGAAATCCCATTCAAAATTAAACCTAAAAAACCAGTTGGGCTAACCTGTACAGAATGTAGTTATAGAGATATTTGTCCTGATTTTGTTGCCCGAAATACTAAATTATGGGGTAGAGAAGCACAGGCAGTTGATAAATACGCAAAGGATCTTTGTATTTATACTTCAGATGCTGATGTTTATGATAATGGTATCGCAATTGTAGAATATGATAATGGGGTTAGGGCTTCACATCTTGAATGTTTTGTAACTTCTTTATCAGATAGGCTATATACCATTGTTGGAACTAAAGGACAGCTCTCTGCCAGCTTACATGATAGAAAGATCGAAATTCGACCACGTTGGGCAAAAGATGTTACTGCAACTACAATAGAAATTCCTAAGGTAAGGGGAGGTCATGGTGGAGCTGATACTGGATTAACAGAGCGTTTTTTGGAAGTGGTGAGGGAAAAAAGGGAACCTTCTTCCTCGCTTATTGATGGTACATTTTCTGTTGCGATAGGGGAGGCTGCAGAACACTCATGGCGCGAACATCGAATGGTTGAAATATCAGAAGTTCTGGATGTAAATAATAATCTCCTTAAGAAAGGATGAGCACAATAATGACTCCAAAGGAAAGAGTTGAAGCAGTACTTCTTTCTCGTCAGGCAGATCATGTGCCTTTTACAGTTTATGAGAATAAGATTCCACCGTGTGAATGTGAAAGACACCTGAGAAATGAGGGATTGTGTATAGTAAATCGCATAAAGGTTTTTAAAACTGAAACACCTGATGTAAAGACTCAGAGTATTCACTGTATTGATGAGAAGGATGGTGCCTCAAAAATCAAGACTGTGTATAAAACTCCTCATGGAGATCTTTCTACCATAAATGTTCCTGCAGGATTTACTACATGGCATGAGGAGCTAATTTTTAAAACTCCTGATGATTACAAAGCAATCGAGTTTATGATTAGAAACAGACAATATAGAGCTGACTATGAGCCAGTCGTAAAACAGATGAAGTTAGCAGGAGGCGATATTATTTTCAGGGCAGGGATTGGATACGAACCCATGCAGGAAATAATTCACTCTATCATGGGGATTGAGGTTTTTTCCCTTGAATGGATGGACAACAGAGATGAAATAATGAAATTGTATGATGCTCTTGTGGAAGATAGAAGGAAGATATATCCAATAGTAGCTGAGTCTCCTGTGCTTCATGCAAATTATGGAGGCAATGTTACACCTGAAATAGTTGGTTTAGAACGTTTCAAAAAGTATTATGTGTCCCATTATAATGAATGTGCAGAAATTATGCACAAGCATGGAAAGCTGCTGGGAACACACCTTGACGCAAATAATAAGCTACTAGCTGATGCTGTTCGGGAGACTGATCTTGATTATGTTGAAGCTTTTACTCCTCCGCCCGACTGCGACTTAAGTGTTAAGGAAGCATTGGAAATATGGTCTGAGAAGAAATTATGGATAAACTTTCCATCATCAGTCCATCTTTCAAGCATAGAAGTTATTGAAGATACAATGCGAAAGATATTAAAGGAATCCGGTGATGGCACAAGACTTATTGTTGGTATTACAGAAGACGTTCCAGAAGATCGCTGGCAGGAGAATTTTTTAGCGATTGTAAGGGTCTTGAATACGGATGGAATGTTGCCTCTTTCCTAAAAAGTTTGTCCTAGGATTCTCTGTTGTCTTTTTACAATGTGTATGCTAACATTCGCGGTATAATTTAAATAGGCATAAGGAGCGAAGAATTGAGCAAATCCAAATTTAATAAACCCAAATTAAACAAATTTAATAAAACATTAGCTATCTGGCTTGTGCTTGGAATAATAGTAATTTTCTTTGTCCAGTTCTCGCAAATGCAGGGTAAGAGTACAAAAAAGATTGTATACAGTCAATTCATAGCAGATATTAATGCTGGCAGTGTGAAAAATGTTGAAATAGCAGGTAAGAATATTTCAGGACAATATGTCACTGGGGATAAATTCACGACATATGCAATAGAAAATCCAGATTTATGGAAGTTTCTAAAAGAGCATAATGTTGAGGCAAAAGGGAAACCGGAGACAAGTGTATGGCAGCAACTAGTAGTAGGCACAATTCCATTTTTATTATTTATAGGCTTTCTGTGGTTCTTTGTATATAGACAGATGCAAGCTGGTGGCAAGCAAGCATTTTCCTTTGGTAAAAGCAGAGCCAAGATGATAAAGGAAGATAGACCTAAAATAACTTTTAAAGATGTAGCAGGTATAGATGAAGCAAAAGAGGAGCTACAGGAGATAATAGAATTTCTAAAGACCCCAGAGAAATTTCAGAAATTAGGTGGTAAGTTACCAAAAGGAGTATTGTTGATGGGGCATCCAGGCACAGGAAAGACGCTCTTGGCAAAGGCAGTTGCTGGAGAGGCAAAATGTGCTTTTTTCAGTATAAGCGGTTCTGATTTTGTAGAGATGTTTGTAGGAGTAGGGGCATCACGTGTGCGGGACTTATTTGAGCAGGGAAAAAGGAATAGTCCGTGTTTGATTTTTATAGATGAGATTGATGCAGTAGGTAGGCAGCGCTTTGCTGGTCTTGGCGGTGGACATGATGAAAGAGAACAGACCCTAAATGCTTTACTTGTGGAAATGGATGGATTTAATACAAAAGAGGGTGTAATTTTAATTGCTGCAACAAATCGGCCCGATGTGCTGGATCCAGCACTTCTGAGACCCGGTAGATTCGATAGAACTATTATGGTTGAGATGCCAGATATCAAAGGCAGAATGGGTATATTGAAAGTTCATACAAAGAACCTTATACTTGGCAAAGATGTTGCTCTTAATGTCGTTGCAAGAGGGACGCCTGGTATGTCAGGTGCAGATCTGGAGAACCTATGTAATGAAGCTGCGATTGTTGCATCAAGAAAGAATAAAAGCAAGATTGGAATGTCTGATTTTGAGGAAGCCAGAGATAAAGTAATGATGGGAATAGAGCGAAAAAGTCTTGTTATTAGTGATGAGGAAAAGAAGATTATTGCCTACCATGAAGCTGGGCATACATTGGTTCAGTATTACTTACCTGATTCAGATCCCATTCATAAAGTTTCAATTATTCCAAGAGGAAGAGCTCTGGGTCTGACTCATATATTGCCTGAGAAGGATAAGTACATTGAGAGCAAATCGCATTATATGAGTAATTTAGTAAGTTTGATGGGAGGAAGAGCTGCAGAGATTTTAGTGTTTAATAATACGTACACAGGTGCTAGGAATGATATAAAGGTTGCTACAGAGCTTGCCAGACAAATGGTATGTGAATGGGGAATGAGCGAAAAACTTGGGCCTCTTACATTTGGCCGCAGGCATAATCAGGTTTTTCTTGGAAGAGATATAACAGAAGAAAGAGAATATAGCGAGGACACAGCAAAGAAGATAGATATAGAAGTTCGCAATCTGATTGAAAGTGCATATAAACAGGCAGAAGACACTATTAAGAAGAAACGGGACAAATTGGAGAAACTTGTAAAGGAATTGCTGGAGAAAGAAGTAATTGACAGAAAGGATGTAGAGGCTATTCTTGAAGGCAAATCTGCAAAGAAGAAACCAATAAATAAATCTCGTAAAAAGGAATCTTGATTCAGATAACTTCCCATGCATAGTAAATTCATATTGAGATGTGGTAAACACACAATAGATTTGAGAAAAAAGCCAGCATTAATGGGTATATTGAATGTAACCCCGGATTCTTTTTCTGATGGAGGATTATACAATACACATCAAAAAGCAATAAATCGGGTTGATGAGATGGTCGTAGAGGGGGCGGATATTATAGATATAGGAGGGGAGTCAACACGTCCGGGAGCAGAACCAGTTACAGAAAAAGAAGAAAGCTCCAGAGTTATCTCTTTGATAAAGGAGATAGTTAAGAAATTTAATCTGCCTGTTTCAATTGATACAAGAAAAGCAGAAGTTGCGAAGAAGGCTCTGGACGCAGGCGCTTGTATGGTAAATAATGTAGGGGGATTGAAAGGGAACAGGGAACTTGGTAAAATTGTTGCACATTATGATGTTCCTATTATTCTTATGCATATGAGAGGAAATCCGCAGACTATGCAAAAGGATATTAAATACAGATCGGTCGTCTCAGATATTATAGAGGAATTAAAAAGCAGTATAGCCCTGGCACAGGATGCTGGAATAAGAGAAGATAATATCTTGGTAGATCCAGGAATTGGGTTTGGCAAAACTACAGAGGATAATTTAAAAATTATTAATAGAATTAGTGAATTCAAAATACTGGGAAAGCCAGTTGTCTTAGGCCCATCAAGAAAATCGTTTATAGGAAATGTGCTTAATTTAGATGTTAAGGAACGACTTGAAGGTACATTGGCTGCAGTGGCATATGCTGTCTTAAAGGATGTAAGCATTATTCGCGTTCATGATGTTGTAGAGACAAGAAGAGTTATTGATATGATAAAAGCTATAAAGGATGTTTAGTGTTTTCAGACTTTCTTAATAATACTATAAGGTTTTTTTCGGTTTTAGGCTGGCGAGATTTTGTAGAAATTCTTGTATTGGCTGTTATTTTCTATAGAGTCTTTTTGTTTATTAAAGGCACCAGAACTATCCAGGTTATGAAGGGACTCTTTATCATTGTGCTTGTTGCGCTTTTGGCAAAGATTATGAATTTATACACGATAAGCTGGATACTTGAGAAAGTATTAGCTATAGGCGTAATAGCCATCTTAATTGTTTTTCAACCTGAATTAAGGCGTGCTCTTTCAAGAATAGGACAGAATCCACTTAATATATCCTTGCAAGAAGATGAGTTAATAGACGAAATAGTAAAATCTGTAAATATGCTTTCCAGAAAGAATATTGGTGCGCTTATTGTAATTGGTCGTGAAATTGGTCTGAAAGATTATATGGAAACAGGTGTTCGTATAAATGCTAAAGTTACAAGTGAACTGTTAAGCAGTATTTTTACTCCTAATTCACCGCTTCACGATGGCGCAGTCATAATTGAGCGAGGAGAACTTGTCGCTGCAAGCTGTATTCTGCCTCTTGTAGAACTGCCTAATATCGGGAGAGTGCTGGGAACCAGACATAGAGCTGCCTTGAGTTTAACAAAAGAGACTGATGCAACAGTAATTGTAGTATCAGAAGAAACTGGAGGTATCTCTGTTGCAATAAGGAGAAAGCTGACACGTGATATAGATGGTATTACTTTGAGAAAAATATTGCATAACTTATATGCTCCTAGTGAGAAAAGCAAAAAAGCTTTCTGGATATGGAAGAGAAATAAGTAATGTTCAAAAATTGGGGATTTAAAATATTGTCATTTTTTATTGCCTGTATGATTTGGTTCTATATATCAGGGGAGGAGGGGGCAGATGTTGCAAAAAGAAGAGAAAAAGATAAAGTGTTAAGGAATGTTGTTGTAAAGGTAGTACATCCATTTTCTTTTATCTTGCAAGTGGAACCGGATCCAAAGCATGTAAGCGTGCAAATAAGAGGTGCGTCTCATGTTGTAGATAAACTAACCTCTAAAAGCATTCTTGTTTTTGTAGATGTAAGTGCTTTAGGGAAGGGGAACTATGTTTTACCAGTACAAATTAAACTACCTGCAGACGTAAGACTTATTCAAATTACTCCTCTTACAGTAAAGGTGCTGCTTAAAGATATAATTGGGATATCTGCCCCTTCTATTGTGCAAGAGAAGGGGCAATAAGGTACTACCCTCTATCCATAAAAAGAGATAATGTCAAAATTAGGTGTAAATATAGACCATATTGCAACGGTTAGGCAGGCTAGAAGAACCTTTGAGCCTGATCCTGTTAAGGCAGTTCATTTATGCGAAATCGCTGGTGCTGATAGCATTGTTTCTCATTTAAGAGAGGATAGAAGACACATCAATGATAGAGATATAATATTAATAAAAGAAATCGTAAACATAAGGTTCAATCTTGAAATGTCAATTGCAGCCGAAATTGTTGATATTGCTCTGAAACTTGGACCTGATCAGGTAAGTTTAGTTCCTGAAAAGAGGGAAGAAGTGACAACAGAAGGCGGGCTAGACGTAGTTTTTAAAAAGAATGAATTAAAGGAGATAATCCAGCGTTTCAAGGATAAGGACATTATTGTGAATCTTTTTATAGATCCTGAAATATCTCAGATAGATGCATCTTTAGAAGTCAACTCAGATGCGATTGAACTGCATACAGGTAATTATGCAAATGCAACCAATCAGTCAGATATGGAAAATGAATTTAAGAAGATTGTTAATGCTACAAATTATGCCAGAAAACATGGGCTTATTGTGCATGCAGGACATGGGTTAACGTATTTTAATGCAAAAAAAATTGCAGGTATTAAAGAGATAGAGGAACTAAATATCGGACATTCAATTATATCACGCGCTGTATTTGTAGGACTGGAAAGAGCTGTGAAGGATATGATAAGTATTATAAAAGGCGATGCCAAATAAGATATAAAAGGAGTAAGCCATGTCTCAAGAACAGATGAACTCTCAGGAAAGAGTAAGAACAGCAATTTCAGGAAAAATTCCAGACCGTGTGCCTATTCATGATGCCCCATGGGGCGCAACAATAAAGAAATGGCATGAGCAGGGGTTGCCAGAGAGAAAAAGTCCTCAAGAGTATTTTGGATATGAAATCATCAAGATTGGTGCAGATCTCACGCCGCGATTCACAACAAAGATTATTGAAGAAAATGAAGAGTATATTGTTGAGACAACGTCTACGGGTGGAATCAGAAGAAACCACAGGGACTATTCAACCACCCCGGAAATAATAGAGTGTCCCGTTAAGGAAAAGGACGATTGGTCCCCTATAAAAGAGCGGTTAAAACCAGACTTTAAACGCATAGATTGGGCATCTACTTGGCAGACATATCAGAAAGCCAGAGAAGATGGATTATATATAGCCTTCAGCGTAGCAAGCGGTTATGACCTTCTACAATCCTATGTTAAAAGTGAGAATCTGCTTGTGTTTATGGCTGACGATGCTGAATGGATCAAAGAAATGATTGATACGACCTCTGATTTAATTCTTGAGACAGTAAAGATGATGTACAAAGAAGGATTTCATTTTGATGGAGTATGGGTTTTTAACGACATGGGATACAGAAACACTTCCCTTTTCTCACCTAGCATGTATGAGGAGATTATAGCTCCATCAGACAAGAAACGCAATGACTGGTTTCATGAGCATAAGATGCAAACGATTCTTCACTCTTGTGGTTGTGTGAAAGGATTAATTCCTGCATTAATCGAACATGGTTTTGACTGCCTTCAGCCATTAGAGGTAAAAGCAGGAATGGATCTAAAGGAACTTAAACCAAAGTTTGGAGATAAAATCGCACTCTTTGGGGGAATTAATGTAATGTTGATGGAGGATCCTGATGATTCAAGGATTGAAAAGGAAATTCAGGAAAAATTTGAAATTGCTAAAAAAGGGGGAGGGTACCTTTTTCATTCAGACCATTCTATACCTGTGGATGTGAGTTTCAGAAAATACCAGTTTGTAATGGATTGTGTAAAGAAATATGGGATGTATTAGGACTCATGAAAGTAGCTAGTTTCGACCAGATGAGAGAGATGGACAGAATTGCTATGGAAAAGTATGGCATCAGTGGTCTGAATCTTATGGAAAATGCAGGACGAGCAGTTAGTCAAAATGCAGAAAAAATACTGGCTGAAACAGAAGGGAAAAATAGAGGTGTCCTCATAGTTTGTGGGAAGGGGAATAATGGTGGAGACGGTTTCGTAGCAGTACGTCATCTTCTGAATTCAAAGTGTGTCAAAGACATAGATATTAAAGTAGCATTTCTTGGCAATATCAAAGACATAAAAGGTGATGCAAAAACAAATTTTGATATTATAAAGGAGATGGGTGCTGATATATTTGAAATCGTTGAATTGAAGCAGTTGCAAAAAGCGAAACACGTTTTCTCTCATGCAAACTTGATAATAGATGCAATCTTTGGAACTGGATTAAGAAGTCCAGTAAGAGGCGTAATACTTGAGGTAATTAAGTCCATAAACATGCTTAAAGCAAACAAGGTTCTTTCTGTTGATTTACCTTCAGGGCTTTATGAGGGTTTTGATGAAAAGAGAGACGTTTGTATTCAAGCTGACAGAACAGTTACTTTTGGTCTGCCAAAAAAAGAGTTATTGATTTACCCTGGTATTAAATTTACGGGTGATCTTATTGCCCAGGATATAGGTCTGCCCAAAAAACTCTTAACAGATCCAAAGCTAAAACTAAATTTAATGACCCATAATGAGCTATCTTCTCTTGTTCCAGATCGGCCGGTTAATTCACATAAAGGAACCTTTGGGCATGTGTTTATTATAGCTGGCTCCAGAGGATTAACAGGTGCGGCGGCTCTAGCTAGTCTTGGAGCCCTTTATTCCGGCACAGGTCTTGTCACACTTGGAATCCCTGAGAGTTTGAATTCTATTATGGAAATGAAGCTAACAGAGGTTATGACAAAACCTCTGGCTGAAACTGCGAGTGGAAGCTTTAGTAAAAAGGCAAAGAAAGAAATACTGGATTTTTCATCAAGGGTTGATGTTGTTGCTATAGGTCCGGGAATTTCTAAAAATTCCGAAACGAGTTCTTTAATTCGCGAATTAATAGAATTATTAGAAAAACCAGTTCTAATTGATGCAGATGGAATTAATGCACTTGCTGGGCATGTATCAATGCTTAAGAAGAGAAGATATCCAACAATTATAACTCCTCATCCTGGCGAAATGGCGGGACTTATTGAAAGACACCTGTCTGAAATTACTTCAGACAGAATAGACATAGCAGAAAAGTTTGCAGTTACATATAAAACTATCACCTTGTTAAAGGGTGCAAGAACAATTATTGCTGATGAAAAAGGCAATGTTTATATAAATCCCACAGGTAATCCTGCTTTAGCCACAGGGGGAATGGGAGATGTTCTTACCGGGCTTATCTCAGGGCTAGTTGCACAGGGTCTTTCTGGATTAGACGGGGCAAAACTCGGAGCATATTTACATGGTCTGGCAGCAGATATATGGAAGGACAAAAACAAACTGGATAGATGTTTGACTGCTACAGAATTAGTAAACTACATACCAAAGGCTTTCGCAAGGATATATAATGAAAACTTTTTTTAAACTGGATGAATTAGGAACTAATGTCAGACAAGAGGTAGTTGCTGGAGTAACAACATTTGCCACTATGGCGTACATAATTATTGTTAATCCAAAGATTCTGGAAGCAGCAGGTATGCCTTTTGGCGCATCTATGACAGCTACCATATTAAGCGCTTTCTTTGGAACACTGCTAATGGGTATTTATGCAAAACGGCCATTTGCAATTGCTCCTTATATGGGCGAAAATGCATTTATTGCTTTTACAGTTGTTAAAGTGCTTGGATATAGTTGGCAAACTGCTCTGGGTGCTATATTTATTGGCGGTGTTTTGTTTACACTGCTTACTATTTTTAAAATACGCAGCTGGCTGGCCAATTCAATACCGGAAGGGCTTAAAATAGCTTTCGTAGTGGGCATCGGACTGTTCTTAACATTCATTGGTCTTAATGAAACAGGAATTATAAAATTGGGAGTGCCTGGAGCTCCAGTATGTGTCGGAAATTTTAAGGATGTCCCTGTTTTGTTATCTATACTTGGATTTTTATTGATAGGTTTTTTGATGATAAAGAGAATAAAAGGAGCAATTCTATTGGGAATTATGGCAATCACTTTTCTTGCTTTTTGTATGGGGGTAACACCAGCTCCAGATAAATGGGTCAGTATGCCACCTAGTATAGCACCTATTTTTCTTAAACTGGATATACTGGGTGCATTAAAGTGGGGATTCTTTTCGGTTATTTTAACTGTGTTTGTAATGGACTTTGTGGATACTCTGGGGACACTAATCGGGGTGTCATACAAAGCCGGTTTTTTAGATAAGAATGGGAACTTGCCAGAAATTGAAAAACCGATGTTATGCGATTCTTTAGCAACAGTTGTTGGTGCTTTACTAGGCACGACTACAACAGGCACATATATTGAATCAGCAGCAGGAATTGAATCAGGGGGCAGGTCCGGGTTAACCTCCGCGGTAACGGCGTTTTTGTTTCTATTGGCACTGTTTTTCAGCCCTTTCTTTAGCGTAATCCCTTCGTGTGCTTATGGTCCGGCTTTGATCATTGTTGGCATGCTTATGCTCTCTCCAATTGCTAAGGTAAAGTTTAATGACTTTACTGAGGTTATTCCTGTTTTTTCTGTTATTGTTTTGATGAGTTTTACATATAATTTGGGTATTGGGATGACTGCCGGCTTTGTGATTTATCCTCTTATGAAGGCATTGTCAGGAAGATTCAGGGAAGTTCCTCTTGGGTTGTGGATATTAGGGGTATTATCCCTTGTTTTCTTTGTTTTTTATCCATATTAAATATAAAATACGCTCTCAACTAACAAAAAACAAAAGGGAAAAAGACAATGAAACTAGATTTAAATAACTGGTACAAAGTCCTAGCGCCAAGACCTACAATATTGGTGGCAACGGTTAATAAAAATGGAATTTCAAATGCTGCACCGTTTAGTTTTGTCATGCCGGTTTCAATGAAGCCGGCTCTAGTTGCCTTTAGTTCTGCGCATAAAAGGCATACATTGGCTAATATCCGCCTGATAAAAGATTTTACAATCAATATCCCCGGGAAAGAACTGTTGAATCAGGTCTGGAAGTGTGCGGAGAGTTTTCATGAAGGAGTAAGTGAAATAAAAAAGTCTAACTTGACAGAAGTTAAGCTGGACGGAATAAAATCTCCCGGGATAAAAGAGTGTTATGCAATATTTAGTTGTAAGCTTTTTAAAGAAATTTCAGCTGGTGACCATGTACTGGTGATAGGAGAAGTAATCGGAGCAGAGATAAGGGCAGATGTTTTTGAAAACAAAAAGTTTGATTCCCATGCAGCAAGCCCACTCATGCACATTGGAGCAGATGAATTTTCACTGCCCGGAGAAAAGCTCATAGCTGGATAAAGCTCATACGGAAATCTTGCCATTTAAATTAAAGCATGTATAATGGCGGGGTTCTAAGATTGCGTTGCCGGTGTAGCTCAGTTGGTAGAGCAGCTGATTTGTAATCAGCGGGTCGGGGGTTCAAGTCCCTTCGCCGGCTCTGGAAATGGGGAGATTCCCAAGTGGCCAAAGGGAGCAGACTGTAAATCTGCCGGCGATGCCTTCGGAGGTTCGAATCCTCCTCTCCCCACCATGCGGGTGTAGTTCAGTGGTAGAACACAAGCTTCCCAAGCTTGATACGAGGGTTCGATTCCCTTCACCCGCTCTTTACAATATATCTCTCGCATTCAAGTAATAATGGAGTTTTTAGATGAAAGTATTAGGAATAAATGGGAGCCCAAGGAAGGGTGGAAATACGGACATTCTCCTTGATAATGCATTGAAGGGCGCTCAAAATAAGGGCGCTGAGGTGGAGAAAATCGTCTTAAACAATCTAAAATTTTCTCCATGCCAGGAGTGTGAGAATATGCCTAATGATGGATTCTGCATAATTAAAGACAATATGCAACCTATTTACAGAAAGGTGAAAGAAGCAGACGCTATAATTTTGGCTTCTCCTATATTCTTTGGAAGTCTTAGCGCACAAACCAAAATGATGATAGACAGATTTCAATGTGTCTGGAGAGCGAAGAATATATTTAAAAAACAAGTTTTTGAAAAAAGGAAGATAGGGGCTTTCATTTCTGTAGAGGGATCAAAGAGGAAAGATTTCTTTGATAATGCAAGATCAATTGTAAAGAATTTTTTTGTTACTATTAATGCAGATTACAAAGAAGATCTTTTCTGTTTCGGAATTGA
>JAHJDO010000021.1 GCA_018812485.1 bacterium
AGAGCGGCCACAATCTGCCTGCCATATAATCCTGCCCCGCCTGTAACTACTGCAACTTTGCCTGTTAAATCAAAAAGTTCTTTGATATGCATATCTGTCTCCTTTTAGGTCAATCTTTTAAATCCAGTATGAGCAACTGGTCCTTTAAGTAAATTACGAACATTATTCTTTTTAATGGCTTTCTTTATTATCCCGAACACTTCATCTACACTATCTAGGTATTTTTTGATATGCTTTTCTTTATGACTGTAAGAGACATAAACAGCTTTGGAAGCTAGAAACCCCCGCTTTAGCATCTCTTGAGTAAATAAAGTATGCAGTATTTGTTTCTCTTTATAATCAAAGATGAATGTAGTTAATGGAGGAATTCCCATAATCTTTACCTTTAGGTCATGGGAATTGGCCAATTCTTTCCACCCTTTGCTAACCATCTTTCCTATTTTATTTAAATGAGCAGGAACATCATTTTCCCGGAGTTTGTTTATTGTTGTTATTGCAGCAACAGGTCCTATTCTTTCGGCCCAGTAAGTACTGCTTATAAAACTAGTTTGTGCTATATCCATAATATTCCCTTTTCCTACAATTGCTGCCATAGGGAATCCATTGCTAATAGCTTTTGCATATACCACAATATCAGGATAGACATTATACAACCTATGAATTCCGCCGACATTCATTCGCCATCCGGATGTTATTTCATCAAATATCAACACCGCTTTAATCTCATTTGCTATTTCCCTTGCTTTTCCTAAAAAATTATCTTCAGGCTCATGATGTCTTATTGGTTCCATTACAATTGCACCAATGTTTTTATTTTTAGATACAATGTTTTTTAATTCGTCTATTTTGTTATAAGTAAATGGAATAGCTGTGCCTTTTAAACATCTTGGAACGCCTAATGGCTCTAATCCAGGAAGAAGTTGTCCATCTAAGTTTTTATTATCAGCTAAATTCGCCGCAAGATACCAATCATGCCAGCCATGATAACCACAGAAAGCTATTCTATCTTTTTTAGTATATGCACGGGCAATCCTAATCGCCACTGCCATCGCTTCCCCACCTGTTCTGGCAAATCTTGCCATCTCTGCCCAGGGGTGTAAACTTAACAATAATTCTGCTAATTCAACTTCTTCAGGAGAATTTAATGTTGACATTGAACCATTATCTATCACTGCTTTTACTGCTTTGTTCACATCCTTATCAGCATATCCCAAAATACATGATCCCACACCCATTATACTCATATCAATGTATTTATTTTCATCTAGATCCCAGATTTCCACCCCTTTTGCCTTTTTATAATATGACGGCCATTGGTCAGGCAAAAACTGCTCAGAGCGTTTTGATAGTAGCTGAGTTCCTCCAGGAATAATCTTCTTTGCTCTGTTCCAAAATTTCTGCCCTTTGCCTTTCATTACTTTACCTCCATAGTTTTTCCTGTTTCAGCACTCTGCTTAATCGCTTTTAGAATATCCACTATTTCTCTTTCTTGTATAAATGTATAAGGATAAGGTTTTTCTCCTTTTAAGGCTTTCAGGAAATCATCTATTTCTTCAATGTACATCTCTTCATGGGTTTTTAGCGAATAACCTGGCTCCACAATTCCGACGTCCTCTTTAAATTCTTCCCACTTCTTTTTTCCGTTATTGAAGAACTTCACACAGTCTTTTTCCGAATGCCACAAAAGTGTTCCTCTTTCTCCTATTAATTTCATCTCTCTCCTTGATGGTTGAGAAACAAGTTCAATTAACATATGTCCCAGAATCCCATTTTTAAATTCAAGGATAATCTGGTAAACATCATCAATCTCAGTCTCTAAATCAGATAATTTGTCCTTAAAACAAGATACTCTTTTTATGTCTCCTAATAGCCAGACCAACCAAGTTAATTCAAAAGCGACCATCTCCTTAGCACCTGATGTTTCCTCCTTTGAATAATAGACTTCTCTGTAATCTTCCCAAGGATGCCACAAAGGCAGATACGCCGCAAGATGATAAGTAAAGCAAAAAACTTTTCCAATTTTCCCCTCTTCCAATAATTTTTTCATCAGTTTTACCGATGGATGATGTGGCATGGTAAAGCTTGGAACAGCAACAACTTCTTTTTTCTCCTCAATTGTAATTAAGTCATCTATCCCTTCAAGAAGAAAGTTAGATTCTGTGAAAAAGTGTTTCTTCTCTTTGTTGGCTATCATTGCGTAATGATGATGGAGGTTTGAAGGAACAGAAATAATAAAGACATCTGGATTCTGAACTAAAGCTTCTTCAAAATAGCGAAATGTTTCTATCCCATATTTTTCTTTTGCTTCTTTGCATCTATCTTTCTTAGTATCAAACCCAATAATATCTTCTTTCTCTAGCGCCAGTAAATTTCTGACCCTGCGTTTTCCCATTGAACCTAAACCAATTACTAAGAACTTCATCGTATAGACTCCTTTCTAACCTTTCTTTAATTTCAACATGCATAATTCTTTGTTTATACAAGACGAATTCGGCACCATTGAATATCAGTTAAATCAGCATAATGACCTGCATAATAAGCTACAAGAATATCTCCGTTGTGAAGAAGCCCTGTTGTGGGTAGCCCAATCGAAAATTCGCTCATTTCAGCCCAGGCATCCTGCATGCTTTTCTTTTGCCATGTCTGAGATGAAGTGTCTATTTTATATATAATAACCTCTGTATCATCTGACCATGTTCTACCATTGTCCTTACCGATACGCATTTTGATAACAGGTTCCGCAGTCCGCTCTACAAACACCATTCCAATGCTTCCATCTGGAAGCGACACTGGCGGAGCAGGCTGGCCCGCAACACCTGTATCCCACATATTTGACCAGATGCGTCCATTGTCCAAGGACTCCCGTGCGTGAATATTAAGATATTTTCCAGCATTATTATCATATGTCCAAAAAAGATTTAGAATTCTTCCATCTGTCAGGACAGCTGGTCTCTGATCCCAGTAGAAGATTTCATTTTCTGGATCATTGCTTGTAATAACATGCTCTGGCCAGGTTTTACCCCTATCTTTTGAAAACATCATTACTGATGAATGTCTCCACTCTGATGTATCGTAATAAGGTTTATTAAGTTCAAATTGGCATGCCCAATCACCATTCGAAAGGATAAGCACAGGGCCTGTGATTGGTGTTGGCTGTTTAAAGGGGGTTGTATCCATTAACCATGGCTTTGACCAACTTATGCCATTGTCTTCGGATAATGAAAAGAAAATCTTTGAATCCAAAAGTCCTTGCGTTTTCTCATTAAAAAAAGGAAGATAGGGGTTAGAATGATTAACCCAGCATAAAGTCGCAAGAACCTTCTCTCCGCCAAGAGCTGTCAGACGTACTCCTCGAAAAATACCTGGTTTCCCCTCAACAGATGGCGGCACAAAGTAATCAATTGAATCGCTCCATGTTTTGCCTTCATCATCAGACCATGCAATTAATGCCTTTTGTCCCGCAGTTCCTTTTTTTGTAGGCGCTGCTCTAAAACCGCATATCCAGCGATTACTCGGAAGCACACAGATTCCTGGAAAACAACAGCTCTGCTGAGCTGTATCTTTTTTCCCATTAATAATTGTACCTTTATCTATAATTTTCATTGCCATCTTGGCATTTTTATTCATTAAGTTCTTTCATCCTTTTTTTATGTGCTAACGAGATAAGATTAAAGGCATTTCCATAAAACAAGTTTTCTATTTCTTTCTTACCGTATCCTTGACGCCGTACAGCACGCTGAAACGCCCGTAGCATCTCATAACGCACAAAAGTCATATTTGGGTTGCAATGAGAAAGATTAAATTGATGATTATGCTCATTAAGTTCTGTCCATGCAAAACCAAATGTAATATATTTACCTTTGGTGATACCAATAGGTATGTCATCGCTTCCATACATTACTCTATCAGGACCGGCAATAGAGAGAAGCATGTCCATTGTATCAGCATCACAAACTGATGAAATATCATACCAAAGATTGGGAATCTTCTTTAACCTTTCCCTTGCTTTCGTTAATGGTCTGTCATAGTAAGATCTGGCGCAGTGACAGAGATTCCACTTTACATTGGGATATAGCCCTGTTAATCGTTCCAAATCAGAGAGGTTTTCTTCGTCACTAATTGCAGCTCTTTTGGAGATATGAAGCATAATCATAAGTCCATAGCGGTTTGCAATAGCAATCTGTTTTTCTGGCAAGAAATCTGTGATTCTACATTCTACGGGGTTTCCTGTTACCGAGTAGAAACGGTAAGGCTTAAACCCGATAAATCCATATTTTTTTATAGCATTCTCTATTTGTTTCGCCGACATACTCGGATGAACTAGCATCAATGCTCCAGATTTTGGATCCTGACTAACCTCAGAGGCTGTGTAATAATTAGCTGCTTCAAAATTACAGTAGACAAAAGGCATACCAGCAGTCAGCCGATGAACTTTTCTTCCCGGTAAAAGTAGCTCATCTACAGTATTCAGAAGCCTCCAATTAACATTAGGAAATGATTTGCCAAATGTTTTCTGCCATCCTTTTTGCTCCTGCTGTGGTTTGATAGTGTGAGCCCATTTGTAAAGATGAGTATGAGCATCAAAGATAGTTTTGGGCACAAAATCTTCCAACTCCTCATCCCATATTTGCCTATCAATATCAAGCAGTTTTATATTCATATGTCACCATTTAAAGATAACACCAAGAAAAGCATCAGGTTCATTTACGATCTTCGAATATATAGTTTTTGCCTCTTTGTAATCAACTACAGTGGTTATAAGAGGTTGTACTTTCAAAGAACCGTTAGCTATCAGTTTTAAAACAATGTCTATATCATCTTTTAATGTCCATCTGGGAGGTCTTGATGTTACATGAGCTCCTATTATGGATATTCCTTTAACGTGGATTTCAGGATAAAAATTGATTGTTGTCTCACCTCGTGGAGAGCCTAATAAAATCACTTTACCCATTTCAGCAGTCAATTTAAAGGCAAGAGGAATAACACTGGGCTTTCCTGTGGCTTCAATTACAATATCTGCCATTTTCCCGTTAGTTATATTTTTGACCTCTTCTACCATATTTTTAGAGAAACAGTAGTTAGCTCCACATGATAAGGATATTTCAAGACGTTTCTCACTTAAATCACAGGCTATTGTTGGAATTGCACCGCTTATTCTAGCTACCTGTAATGCAATATTCCCTATTATTCCCTGACCTATAACAAGTACCGTTTCCCCTAATTCTATTCTTGCCTTTCTAACTCCCTGCAGGGCAATTTCTCCCAGCATGAAAAAAGTTGCTTCTTCAAGAGAAACTTCTTCGGGTATTTTATAACATTTTTCTTCAGAGACTACTGCATAGCTTGCATGCTTTCCGAAACATGCAACCTTATCGCCTTCATTAAAGTTTCTTGTATTTTGGCCTGTTTTTACTACTTCTCCGACACTGGCTGCAGTTATATATCGCGGAAATGTTGCTCCTGTATTCGAGAGGGCCAGGAAGTTGGCTCTTTCTGTGCCTGGTGAAATGGAACTAAAGAGAGTCTTCACCAATATTTCGTTCTCTTTAAGCGTATCAGGTAAAGAGAATTCTTCTATCTCCGCACACTCTTTTTTTGGCCAGACAATTCTTTCATACATCTTTTTTCTCCTGAATTTATTAACATGTTTTGGTACTTCTGACTTTTTCAATAGTTTTGCGCAAGATTTTACTCTGTTTTTATGTCTCACTCACATCTATATTTTCAACCTAAAGAGTCACGAAACTTCCGGCAATCAAACTATGCCCTTCAGACCAGTCTTCCTGCAATGGATGATAGTAGTATACTACCAGGATTCTCCCATCAGGAAGTTCAATGCAACTTGGATATCCCAAGTCAAAGCTTTTTCCATCACTACGGATGACAATCTCATCTTTCAGGTTCCATGTTTTTCCCTGGTCTTCACTCAGACATGCCCTTATTCCATACGGCGGTCTACGGTATCCGTATGCACAGAATATATTTCCGTTCTTTAGACATAGCATATTGGCAGGATGTCCCCACATATCTGTTTTATGAGGAACACTCCATGTTCTTCCTCTATCTTCAGATTCAGACTGGAATAAATAATATCCATAGTCAAGTTCCCCTTTCATATGGGTTCGCATCATACATATGATTTTACCTGACGGCAGAGCCAGAAGAGTCGGCTCATGAAAGCTTAAACTGCCGAACGGGTC
This sequence comes from bacterium, assembly GCA_018812485.1. Taxonomy (NCBI): domain Bacteria; species bacterium. The sequence continues at coordinate 6,201 of JAHJDO010000021.1, forward strand.
ATAGGCAACTGTGCTTGTATCCTTCCATGTTTCTCCTTTGTCCTGAGACCGCATTACCAGAGCACGTTGACTTTCTCCTTCATAATTTCCTTCCAATGGGATGAGCAGTTCCCCGTCTGACAGTTCTAATACCGGCTCAGTAGTACAACAAGTAACACCGCCTGTCGGAGAATCTACTTTTATTGCTTCTTTTTCCCATGTGTTTCCTCTATCGTATGAACGCACAACAAAAGTCCCCTCCGTCCATGCACGCAGTTCTCCTCCATAACCGCGCGAATTACGACGGGCGTCTGCGGGTAACGATGAATCCTTTCCCACACGCCATTTAAAGAAATTTACAAGCAGTGTTCCGTCACTCAGCTGGCGGATAGAAGGATCCTGTACCTCACATGCATCTTCGTATTCATAAACAGTTTTTTCGTCCTTCCATGTTTTCCCTCCGTCAGAGGATTGAACCATCACTGCTTTGGCAGTTGTATCTATGTGTGTTGCTTTTTTTCTCCGCGCTGCCTTGCGGAATACAACAATTAAATTTCCATTCTGCAGCTTCTCAATGCTCGGAAAAGCACAATAGCTTTTTTCATTTTCATAAACAATTAAATTTTTAATCTTGACTGTTCCATCCTGCTGTTGAGTAGACATTTTATTCTCCCTATGTTTACAATGATTCAGAAGTTGTATGGACCTTTACACTCTATGCCGGATTCGTAATGGTCTTTAATCTCGGCAGTTGAAATAGCACGGTTGTAGTAGCGAACATCACTGATCAGGCCGTTAAAATAGGGCTTGCTACCAATTCCCTGCGATCGGCCGATCCATATGGGAACGTTTTTAACATTCGCTTTGCATCTGGCTGCACGGCTTTTCTCAAGGGTCCCATTTCGGTAGAGTTTCATAATTTCCCCGTCAAACGTGGCAGCGAGATGAGTCCATTTCTTGATCTCAGGAGTCTGGGGCTGGATTACATCATATTTTGCTCCGTCTGAGATGCAGAAAACACAAGATGGCGTCTTCTCGGCCCTGTAGAAT
>JAHJDO010000022.1 GCA_018812485.1 bacterium
TCCCGTGCACAGATAGAAGGGGGAATTGCTGATGGAAATGTGCGTTTTTTTGAATCCAATAAATTCTTAATACCCTTGATGAATGAACAGTGCATAAACAAAGTGATTAATCTCTACAAGAACAATTCACAATTAGTAGAAAAGCAAACAAAAATCAAGGAAACAGAGGTTTTCAAAAAAGCGCTGGCATTCAAATTAAAACAAGCTGTTGATTACAAGATTAATGACATAAAAGAAAACATGGAGTTCACTCAGACACAACTCAAGTTATGCCAGGAAACCATCATTGAGCTTAGCAAAACATTGGAAAAGGCAAACAAAGGACTGCAACAGGCAAAAACCATGAAAGACACGATTGATAATGATGAAGACAGATTAAAAAGAGCAATAGAAGAAATCATGGCTCTAAAAAAGAACAATGTCTTCACAAAAATCAGCTTCAAACTTAATGAGATTGTTGCAGAAACACCAGTGGTTTATTGTGAATATCAAGGCAAAACCTACATGCTTGGAAGATATGAAATCCATATTTCTTTAGACAGCAATGAAGTAAGAATCTACAACCTTACTAAACAAGTAGATGGATTCAATCATCCGCACGTGGATGCCCAGGGAAAACCATGTTTAGGCACTCTCTCTGATGTGATTCCAAAATACATGGGAAGAGCAGAATTTGCAGTCATCTTAGGCGCACTTAACACTTATTTGCACAGTTATAACCCGGCCAGTCCTTACAGAAGGATTGAACACTGGTCCAAAAGCAGGAGGAAAGCAAAAAAATGAATACTCTATATTTCAAACTCGAGTGTTTAACAAAGTTGTTCGGATATGTAAATGCAGTAGAAGGAGAAGTCAGCGGAATGGGCTTGGTGGAAAAGATTAAAGACATGTTTGTGGTTACTGATATTTTTCTTCTGAAACAGGAGTGCAGTTTCTCTACAACAGAGATTGATTCAAAGGATTTAGGAAAACTCATGCTTGAACTCACAAGACAGGGCAAGGAGGGAAATCTTAAATTGTGGTGGCACAGTCACGGCTCAATGAATGCGTTCTGGAGCACCACAGACAAGCATACTGCAAGACATTTATCAGGAAGCAATTGGATGTTTAAAGCAGTAGTCAACAAGGAAGGAAAGATGAAAGTATCTCTTGATGTCAGTATTCCCTTTCATCATGTGACAGATGACATTCAAGTCAGCATCTATGATCCAGATACAAGCAGAATATTTGAAATCTGCAAGAAAGAAGTCAAGGAAAAAGTGAAAGAGGAAAAGATATCTAAGGGTAAGCAGAGAGAGATGTTTGAAGATCTTGAACTCTGTCCTGTCTGCCATAACATTATCTTAAATAACGAAAAACAATGCCCTCAATGCGGGCACAAAATAAAGGGGGTTAGGTATGAAACTCATGTTCCCGGGAAAAAGAGAAATGGAAAAAACAGAAAAAGAAAACTGTCCGCAGATATTCAAGATAGAGGATGAAAGCCTGAACGAGATAGAAAAAATATGCCTTGGCAACAGAACTGAAAGACTCACCAAAGTCTATGCTATCAGTAGAACTAACATTCCTGATTTTGCGACAAAAATGAAAGAGATGCTTTTCCGTGAATATACAGAAGGATTAAAGGAAATAAAAGGAAACAACAGAGAAGACGTTGAATTATTTAACGGCGTAGCAAGGCATTTCGGGCACAGGCTTATCCAGATTCAGCTGAAGTTTCAAAAAGTGGCTATGGAGTATGAAATGCTGGAAGGTGTTCAGCAGGCATTAGAAGACAAATACGATGAGATAAAGGAAATAGTTAAGAGGCTCAATATGGTAAAAGCTGCCAGAGAGCTGAGAAGAAGATTCAATAACTGGAAAAGTCACTTAAAAGAATCTCCTGCATGGGATTACTGCAGGATTGAAAAAGAACAGGGAAGCAAGATAAAAGAATTCGCAGAAGGACATTTCAATCCTTCTATTTCTGCGATGCTGAATCCTGATACAGACTTCCAGTCTGGTTATTACATGATAAGGCATAAATACAGAATATCTGTTGAATTGTGGAAATGCCACCAGAGAAATTCATGGTTTGTCATCTCGGTGATAATGCCTAACAAGCAGGACTGGGTTGAAGTAATTCGTTTGAGGGAAAGAATGGGAGAAGTGGCTCTCAAGAATAACTTAAACGTGCTTATTGGAGGCTCAAGATATGATTACAGATGGTTTGATGTACGAATAAAGCTGGAAAGGAAAAGAGAAAAAGACGCTCTTAATCTCATGGAAAATGCAAAGCAAGTCTCATTCAAAACGGCAGAAGCTTCTTATGAGATGGATAGAAAGCTCAGAGAGTGGAAACTGGAAGAGATAAGACGAGAAACAGGAGAAGATAACTAGTGAACAAGAACCCATAAAATGAAA
>JAHJDO010000023.1 GCA_018812485.1 bacterium
ATTATCTGGACTCAAACTATTGAAGGTAGTATTGCTTATTATACTTCTGGCAGATTAGGAATGTCGGAGAAAGCAGCTGCAGGTGAGGCTATTGAAAATCTGGCAAGAAATATTGTAAGTGAAATTGTTAATTTTTGGTAGGGAGTGGTGAATTTTTTTTGTCTTGACACCCTATATGTTGGGTGTTATATTTTCCTCTACACAATATAGGGTATTATTTTAAATGAAGTGTCCATTCTGCGCTCATCAGGAAGACAAGGTAATTGATTCCAGGGAAAGCAAAGAAAACAATGTTATAAGACGAAGAAGAGAGTGCTTGAAATGCGCAAAGAGATTTACTACTTATGAAAAAATAGAGTTGATTCCAATTATGGTTGTTAAAAAAGATAATCGCAGAGAGGAGTTTGACAGGGAGAAACTTCTAAATGGCATTGTAACAGCCTGTGAAAAAAGACCTATAAGCATGGAGGTTTTGGAGCAGATAGTAAATGGCATAGAGAGAAAACTCTGGAATGACATGAATAAGGAAGTTGCCTCAGAAGAAATAGGTGAACTGGTTATGAAAAAGCTGCATGATTTGGACGCAGTTGCATATGTAAGATTCGCTTCAGTATATCGTCAATTTGAGGATATAGGAGATTTCCTGGACCAGGCAAAGACTATAATCAAAAATAGGGGATGTTAAAGATGGCAAATACACGCGCACTTACCTCAGTTAGAAAAAGGGATGGCAGAGTAGTTCCGTTTGATAAAAATAAGATTATGCAGGCTATTTTTAAGGCTGCAACAGCTGTTGGCGGACAGGATAAAGCAGTAGCTGAGGAATTAACCAATGCTATAACTTCATATCTTGAGCAAAACTTCAGAGATAAGATCCCGGAAATAGAAGAAATTCAGGATATTGTAGAGAAAGTGCTTATTGAAACAGGGCATGCTAAAACATCTAAGGCGTATATCCTCTATAGAAATGAGCGCAGCCGCTTGCGGGAAATGCTTCAGGTTAGAAAGGAGAAGAAAGCAAAAGCAACAACCACGGATCTATCTCTTTTTGTGTCAACTATTACTGCTGACGAAATTCTCCCATGGAATAAAGCGAAAATATCAATGGCTCTTGTAAAAGAGGCCGGTGTCTCTCAGTCAATAGCAGACAAAATAGCCACGTCTGTTGAAGAAAACATCTTTACATCTGGTCTTACACAGATTTCTACATCCCTTATAAGAGAGCTGGTGGATAATGAGCTGTTTATCAATGGATATAAACAAAAACTTTCAAAGCAGCAGGTATTGGGAATGCCAATATTTGACATAGAGCAGCTTATTTTTTCTAAAAGTAATGAGAATTCCAATATTGCTGTTAATAATCCGGAAGCGATAAACTTAACAATTGCAGAGAGTACTTTAAAGCAATATGCTTTGCGGAAGATATTTAGTCCGGACATTGCCGAAGCGCATCTTAAAGGAATAATCCATTTGCACGATCTTGGATATCCTACAAGGGTATATTGCTCCTCTCATTCTCTGGAATACATAAAAAAGTATGGACTTGAATTAGTAAATTTAGACACCTCTTCAGCTCCGGCTTCTCACGCCAGAACCCTGACAGGACACTTAAATACATTTTTAGCATCCATGCAGGCTTATTATGCTGGAGCTCTGGGTGTTGGATATATAAATATCTTCTATGCCCCATATGTTGTTGGAATGAGCGAGAAAGAAATGCGCCAGGAGGCGCAGTATCTGATCTTTAGCGCCAGCCAAAATGCATTCAGCCGCGGAGGACAAACATTATTTTTGGACTTTAATATTCATACAGGTATTCCTGGATATCTAAAAAATATTGAAGCCATAGGACCAAAGGGAGAATACACAGGCAAGACTTATGCAGAGTATGAACCATGGGCTCAGAAATTTAGTAAGGCAATGATGGATGTATGGAGATCCGGGGACCGCTATGGGAATGTATTTGCATTTCCTAAAATGGATCTGCATATAAGTGAGGATACATTCAATGACACAAACCAGCTTGAGCTTGTTAAATATGCGTGTAAAATAGCAAGTGAAAACGGGACTCCCTACTTTGTGTTTGATAGGGATGAGGTTACACTCAGCGCCTGCTGTCGTCTGAGAACCCATATAAAAGATGATTATATGATAAAGCATCCTGAAAGCATGCGTTTTTGTGGATTTCAGAATGTTACAATAAATCTGCCGCAAGCAGCCTACAGAGCCGGCAAAGGTAATGTGGATAGCATTTATAAGGAAATTGAACATGCAATGGATTTAGCTATGATAGCTCACACACAAAAGAAAAAGTTTATTGCATCTCTTATGAAGGATAAAACTATGCCATTATGGCAGATTGGTAAAAAGGCAAAGGATGGAAGGCGGTATGTTGATCTGGATGAGGCTACTTATATAATTGGTATTATAGGTCTTAATGAATGTGTTCAGTATTTAACGGGAAAGGAGCTTCATGAAGATGACCAGACATACAGATTGGGGCTCAAAATAATTTCCTTTATGAACCTGACTACTAAGAAATATGAGCAAAAACACGGATTAAGAGTTGCGCTCGAAGAGTCACCTGCAGAGAGTGCAGCAAGACGTCTTGCAAAGGTGGATATGAGAGAATATCCTGAAAGTAAGAGTGTAGTAAAAGGCAATATGGCTCAGGATGAATACTATTATACTAATTCTATTCATTTCCGCGCAGACGCTCCTATAGGTTTGGTGGAAAGAATAGAAAAGCAGGCGAAGTTTCATACAATGATAGAATCAGGTGCTATCCTGCATGCATTTATTGGGGAGCAAAAGCCTTCTCCTGAAAGCATATTCAATCTTGTTAAGAAGACTTTTTATAATACAAAGGCTGCACAGCTAGCTATATCTCCTGAATTTACAATCTGTAATAGTTGTAAAAAGACTACGCGTGGTTTAGTTGATGTATGCGGTAATTGCGCTAGTATGGATGTGTATGGTATAACAAGAATCGTTGGATATTTCAGCAGGGTAAATAACTGGAATAAATCAAAGCTTGGCGAATTAAGGGATAGGCAAAAAGGGCAATATAAAATAGCTTGAAGGGGGGACATGTATTATGGCAGAGAGTACAAGTATAAAAGTATTTGGCAAGCCCAACTGTGCAAAGTGTAAGACTACAAAAAACAAACTGGAATTTTTTCTGCCAAAATGGAATGTATCTAATCAGGTTAATATGTCTTTCTATGATATGGACACAGTTGATGGATTAGCAGAAGGCGCGTTCTACAATGTGGATAACATTCCAACAACATTGGTGGAAAAAGATGGCAAAGAAATAAAGAGATGGGAGCTAGATGTTCCTCCATCAAAAGAGGTAGAAGCGCTAGTTAAATAAAATTTTAAATTTATTCAACCTTCTCTAAGTCTACAGACCCCAATGTCTTTTTTCCTCTGTTGTCGAATCTTACCTGTATTTTTCTGCTGTAATTTGAAGTTCCGTATTTATCCATGTTTTTGATCACAGTGCCTTTTTCACCTACAAGCCCCTTTTTAGAACCAACATATTTAACTCTATCGCCGACTGAAAATGATACATGAGATCGCTGGCTGCCTATATTGCTTCCAAATGTGTCATCAGAACTGGAATAAGGATATTTCCCCTGATAGATTTCATATCTTATCCATATATCTTTACCATTTTTATCTTTTTTCTGGGAACGTTTCCACCTGGAATAATAATGTGATTCTTTAGCCTTTATTTCTTTAAGTGCTTTATTAGAGTCTATCTTTTGCTGTTCTATTTCTTCTTTGGTAAATTTAATAGTCTTCTCTTCCCCGTCTATATTTACCTTTATTTCTGCAGATATATTTTGATCTTTATTCTCAGCAGAAGCATAGGAGTACTGAATAAACAAAAATAGGCAAAATACAAATATTGATACAATCTTTTTCATGCTTTTATCAGCCTCCCCTCTTTTCTTTGAAATTAACTGCAAGAATTCTAGCATTAGAAGATGGTTAATACAATCAAAACTCCAGTTGTCATTTTTAATTGACCTATGTAATTGTCTTTGATAGTATACGCTGATCTTTTATCAAAAGGCATACGGGGCGTAGCGCAGCTTGGTTTAGCGCGCCTGCCTTGGGAGCAGGAGGCCGGAGGTTCAAATCCTCTCGCCCCGACCAAAGATGTATTAGTAATTTGCGAAGTAGTCCTACATCCAGAATACTTGATTTCCAGTATGTCCTGTTATCAGGTCAATAACAAACCAGAGCCCTGCGGCAACCAGCTGCCCCAGGATCAGTCCCAGGAAGAACGGTCTCGAAGCCTTGTACACCTTATTCCCTCCGTATCTTGTGAGTACTGATTTTATTATCCATGTAATGAATATGCTGAACCACAGAGCTTCCATTATCCACACAGCGCTTATGGGGTATGCAACAGGATGAATGGGCCACCACAGAAGCCTGTATCTCATAAACATCAGAAACGCCATAAATCCTCCGCCTATTGCTGTATGCAGCCAGCCCATCCAGTTCACTCCTGTTGGATGCAGCATCTTATCTGCCGCATACTGGTATGGCCATTGTGGCCCACCGACAAAGAACCATGAATTCAGGTTTATTCCTCCATGTGTGTAAGCTAGTTTCAACGCTATCCAGAATGTAGAGACAAGACCTATTACGAGAGCCGCTAATATAAACCAGAAAAGCTTTCTTCTGTTTGTCTTTATTACCTCTATTATCTTCAAGCTGTGTGCTGTTGCTGCCATCACAAACGTTCTCAGGTCTGATCCCCATACATATGTGAACGCAAGACTTACCATGCCCCCAGCTCCAAATATGGATGTTCCAAGTCCTGATACTGCAAGAGAAGGCGCTATTGACGGCGCTACTACACATGCTAGCCCTCCCTCTGCCACTATCCTTGTTAAACCTAAAAACAATACCAGCGCAAAAAACATGAATACGGGAACTGTTATCAGTGGCATGCCACTGAAGTACAGCCATGTCCCCATTACAATTAACCCTATCAAGAGCGAGCATACTGATGCTTTGTAGGAGAGTATCTCACTTGTGTCGTCTACATCTTTTCTTCGCCCAAATGCTTTACCAAATACATCCTTAAGATGCTCTCTTGCCATCCATAAACCTGTTAATACCAATACTATAACTCCTCCAGTCTGTTGATGATATAACATCGGAGAACCTTGTATTCCATAACAACTTAATTTCTCCTGAAATCCGAATCCTGTAATGTTACAGATTCCTTTTATCACTATTGATAAAAGGCATAAAAACCATAAACTGAACGCTAACTGCATGTTGATAAAATATGCGTACCCTATCATTGGGAAGCTTACCCTGAATTGCATATTCATTGTGTTACGAAATATTGGAATACTATCAACGAGGTTTATCTTAGGTATGAAGTGAAAATAGTCATGGAAACCATTTATTGCACTGATTGTGAACGGAATGGCAAATCCGAGCCACATTATCCTGCTCTTAAAGAATGGTCTTATTATGGAACCGTTTTCATCCTTCACCATATCCATAGATAATTGCGCTAACGGATATATCAATCTCTCCTTCTCTACCCATTGTTTTCTTAATATCACCACTATTGTTATCATTACCATATATAGGGACATAAGGAATATCATCCAGAAACATATTGGCTTGATCCATGCTGACCAGGGTATACTCGCTCCCTTTGGCATGCCTTCATAGAACTGCCTTATTACCTCTTTGCCCTGCGGCACCATCCAGCTTTTTATATGTGGTTGTATTAACTCTGCCCATCTATTTGTCGGGGTTGCAAAGTAAAACGGCGCTGTGATTATCGGAAATAACTGTGCGCCAAGCCCCATTGTGGCTACTGAAGAGGCTACAAGCATCATGATGTATATTACCAGGAGCTCTGAGGAATTAAGGGCTATTCTCTTACTTATCAATTTAAGTATAACCGCTATGCCGCCTACAAGAATGAAAAACAGGAATATTGCTCCTGCAGGCATGAAGTCTATTGCCAGATAAGAGCCATGAACAACATCTATGGAGTAGTGCGCCATTACAGGGACGAGAAAACACAGTAACGCACCTATTATGAAACTCTTTAGACCTACTTGTTTATCTCTATTTTCCATCGGTAAAATTAAATTTTCTCCTATCGAATTTTAAGCATAATATAAATCCTGCTCATTTGCAATATAAATTGTGGTGTTACATTTCTTATTGAGCTTCTTAATGACCTTAAGTATAATGGGTTCCATAGAGTAAGTGTCTCTCCCAAGTTATTAGAACTATTAAAATATCTAGACCTTGTTGAAACAGATTGATGATAAAAACATAGAGAGCAAACAGGTTTTGCGAATAAAATAGTACTGGAGAAGACAAAAAGGATAGCTGAGAAAAAATGTCCAATGTGGATCAGCATACCTGTTGTTCCAGGCATTAATGATAATAAGAATCTGGAAGATATTGTGTGTAATAAAAATTTAAATTACTTTAAGGAGAATTGCGATGAAAAGATCAGAAGTTAACAGAATCTTGAAAGATACAATCAAATTTCTAGAAGGGAGGAAATTTTACCTTCCTCCTTTTGCATTCTGGACACCGAAGGATTGGGAAACTAAAAGACATGAGACAGATGAGATAAGAGATAATCTGCTGGGATGGGATATTACAGATTTTGGGAAAGGAGACTTCAGCAAGTTTGGGCTTGTTTTATTTACACTTAGAAATGGGAACGACAGCAATCCGAAATATACAAAACCATACGCAGAAAAAATAATGATTGTTGAAGAGAACCAGGAAACCCCAATGCACTTTCATTCTAAGAAAATGGAAGATATTATAAATAGAGGGGGAGGTAATATTTTACTTAAACTGTACAATTCCACTGATGATAAGCAATTAGACAGGAATGCACCTGTTAGGGTTTCTTTGGATGGAGTTATAAAACAATTTTCTCCTGGAGAAATAATAACACTTACTCAGGGAGAGAGTATAGCCTTACCACAAAGGTTATATCACACTTTCTATGCAGAAAATGGCAGAGGGAAGGTTCTTATGGGAGAGGTCTCAAAAGTAAATGACGATAAGACAGATAATCACTTCCTTGAACCAATAGGCAGATTCCCTGAAATAGAAGAAGATGAAGAAGCGCTGCATTGTCTTTGTTTTGAATATCCAAAGCTTGATTAAGCCCTCTTGAACTTCTTTTCTAATTCATATTTAGAGAGCTTGATCATTGTAGGTCTTCCATGTGGGCAGGTATATTTATTCTCTGAACTGGATAGTTGTCTCAGAAGGGATTCTATCTCTTCTTCCTTGAGCCTAGCACCTGCTCTGATGGCGCTATGACAGGCTATTAACTTGATTATCTCTTCTGTCAAATCTCCAATCTTTTTAGCTTTCTCACTTTCTATAAGCTCATCCAGAACATCAGAAATCACCTGCGGGGTATTAGCATCTTTTAAAAGTGCTGGTACTGAGCGTATGGAGAAACTGTTCTTTCCAAAAGGTTCTATTTGAAAACCAAGGGATTTAAAATAGTCCAGATATTTCTCAAATACTACTGCCTGTCTATAATTAAGGTCAAGAGTTTCATCAATTAAAAGCCCTTGCGATTCTACCTTAGAAAGAGAGAGGTCTTTAGTTAATTTCTCATAAACAATGCGTTCATGAGCAGCATGTTGATCAATAATTACAACATGCCCGTTAAGCTGAGTGATTATATATGTTTCAAAAACCTGTATATACTTTGGAGGAATTTCAAATTTTTGTTTCTCTATTTCGTTGGAACCGATTTTCTTTTCCTTTAAAAAATCAAATTCAGGCACTCGTTCTTGCATTTTTTGTTTATATATATACTTTCCAATTGCTTCTTTAATTTCGCTCTCCTGATTTTTCTCTGAAGCTTTTGAAGTTTGGATGTTGAATAATCCAGGGCTTAAATCATGTGTGCTTAGTGCTTGTTTTATTGCCTCCCCAATTAATTCATGAACAATCTTCTCCTTAAAGAATTTTACTTCATCCTTTGTAGGATGAATATTCACATCAATAGCAGCAGGGGGTGTATCTATAAAAATGAACGCTACTGGAAATCTACCTCTTGGCACCAGTGTACGATAGGCTTCGTATATGCTGTGAGATATAGATTTATTATGAGCACAGCGTTTGTTTATGAATATCAGCTGGCTGTTTCTATTGGCACGTGTTTCTTCTGGTTTGGAAATAAATCCATAGATATTTAAAAGGTCATTTCCTCCTTCTATGGGCAGCAGATTATTTGATATTTGTTCTCCAAAAAGGGATGTTATTCTTTTTAAGAGATTATTAGACGGTCCTATATTAATAAGTTCACGTCTATCATGAACAAGTTTAAAAAATATATCAGGCCTAGCGAGCGCTTCGAATGTTATAGCATTCAGGATATGCGACATCTCTGTAGCCTCTGATTTTAGAAACTTGCGTCTGGGAAGTGTGTTAAAAAACAAATCCTCAATCCTCACTGTTGTTCCATCAGCCCGTCCTGTCTGGTGAGATTTTATTATTTTACCTCCAACTGTTTTTATGAAAAAACCAAAAGGACTGTCCTTGGATTTGGTTATAAGTTCCAATCTTGAAACCGAGGCCATACTAGGCAAAGCCTCCCCTCTAAAACCGAGTGTATTTATTTGGAAGATATCATTGACACTACTAATTTTACTTGTTGAGAAACGCTCTAAAGCAAGTACAGCATCATCAGCCCCCATTCCTGTTCCATTATCAATTACCTCTATTAATTTTTGTCCGCCAGCTTTGATATTTATTACAATTCTTGTTGCTCCGGCATCTATAGAATTTTCTATGAGTTCTTTTACTGCTGATGCAGGCCTTAAGACAATCTCACCTGCTGCAATTTTATTGGAAACATGTTCAGGAAGGATTTTAATTAAATTAAGGCCCATCAATTAACCAAGCTTTTTCTCTAAGGCTTTTACTTTTTGAGAAAGCTCTTGAATGGTCTTGTATATTTCCGGCAGGCGATTTCGATACGCTTTAATCTTTTGCTCTTCTTTGAGCGGGATAGCTGGGTAACCGGCTACACACATGTCAGGACCGATGTTTTTAGTTACTGCAGATTGTGCAGTTATTATTGCATTATCACCAATTTTTATATGTCCTGCAAGTCCGGCTTGTCCTGCAATAGTGACCTTATTTCCTAGTGTTACGGATCCTGATATGCCAACTTGAGCAATAATCACACAATGCTCGCCAATGTCTACATTATGTGCAATTTGAACAAGATTATCAATCTTAGTCCCCCTGCCAATTCGCGTTCTTCCGGCTGTAGCTCTATCAATAGTAACATTAGCTCCAATTTCAACATCATCTTCAACAATTACTGTGCCAAGCTGTGGAACCTTCTTATTAAAAACTCCTTTGATCGGCGTGAAACCAAATCCATCGCTTCCAATCACTGCGCCGTTGTGGATTATTACATTGCTGCCTATTACTACTCTTTCTCTTATACTTACATTTGCGTAGATTAATGTATTAGCGCCTATCCTGGCGCCGTTACCTATGAAGACTCCAGGGAAAATAACAGTGTTGTCTCCTATTTGTACGTCATTGTCTAAAACAGCATGTGCCTCTATAGTAATATTCTTTCCCAGTTTAGCATTCTTGCCTATAACAGCAGTCTTATGAATCCCTGGTAAGGGAATTTCCTTGTTTATTTGTAGATATTCCATTATCTTAACAAATCCGATATACGGATTATCTGTACGTATTACAGGCCTTCCATTTTTATCCATCTTTTTATCAACAATGATTGCTGAAGCTTTGGTAGTTCTCAAGAGAGGATAATAACGAGCGTTTGCTAGAAATGTTATGTCTCCTTTTTTTGCTTCTTTTATACCAGAAATTCCAGTTATAACCATACTGGGATCCCCTTCAACCTTCCCATCTATAAGCCGGGCAATTTGCGCAAGGGTCATGTTTAATATATTAGTCATAGATTACATTCTACTCTTTCCTAAAGTCGTCAACAACTTCTTTTTTTATTTCAATATATGTAGTTTTGTTTTCTGGCTGGGATGTTTCCTCTTCATAAGTTGCAATATAAAACGGCAGATTTTTTTGTCCAATTATGGAACTTCCCTCAAGGACAACAGCTCTTTCAACGATATTCCTGAGCTCGCGCACATTCCCCGGCCAACTATAATTTAGGAGCGCATTCATTGCAGTATGTGAAATGCCATCAATTCTTTTCCCAGTAGATTGAGAAAATTTCTGGGTAAAATACTGAATTAAGAATGGAATATCTCCCTTTCTTTCAAGCAGTGGTGGTAGAATTATATAAGAATCTGACAGTTTATTATAGAGTGCTTTACTAAATCTAGATTCCTTTATGGCTGCAGGTAGATTTCTGTTTGTTGCAGCAATGATCCTTACATCCACTGTTACTGTCTTTGTTCCTCCATCTCTCTCAAATGTCTCTTTTTCAAGCAGTCTGAGAAATCTCTCTTGGACTTGTTTAGACAAAACTCCTAATTCGTTAAGAAAGAGCGTTCCATTATTAGCTAACTCAAGTCTCCCAATCTTTCTCTCTTCTGCTTCCGAAAAGGCTTGCTTTTCGTGCCCAAACAGCTCACTTTCTAGGAGTTTTTCGGAGAGAGAAATACAATTAGCAACAATAAAAGGTCCATCTTTTCTAGAACTGCAGTTATGAATTGTTCTAGCTATAAGTTCTTTTCCTGTGCCACTTTCCCCATATATTAATACTGCACCTTTTGTCTCGGAAACTTGTTTTACTAACTTATACACCTTCTTCATTCTGCTGGCTTTTCCAATTACTTTATCTGAATGTTTGACTTCCAGCTCTTCTTTTAAATATTTATTTTCTCTCTCCAAAAATGTAAGTTTATATGCCTTATCAACAGTGATCTTCATTTCTTCTAAATCAAATGGCTTAAGAATATAATCATATGCTCCCTTTTTCATTGCTTCTACAGCAGTCTGAATTGTACCATATGCTGTCATTATGATTACCGGCACTGTGTTGTTTCTTTTCTGTATTTGTTCTAATAGTTCAATGCCATTCATATTAGGCATCTTCATATCTGTAATAATGAGATCAAAGTCTACGGTTTCCATTTTTTTCAAGGCTTCCACTCCGTCCTTAGCCTGTTCAGTTTTGTAATTCTCGTTTTCAAGCATAATTTGCAAGATTCGGCGTATCTTTAGCTCATCATCCACAATTAACACACTTGCTTTATTCATGTCGTTCCCCTTATGCAGAATTAATGGGAATACATACAGAGAAAATACTTCCCTTGCCCTCTTGACTTTCTACTTTAATAACTCCATGATGATTCTCAATTATTTTATGTGCAATAGCCAAGCCTAAACCAGTCCCCTCAGGTTTTGTTGTAAAGAAAGGATTAAACACCTTGTCCATTGCATCCTTGGAAATACCACAGCCTGTATCTCTAAATGCTATCTCCATTAATTTCATATTCTGGCTATCATCTCTCCTGATAGCAGTTTTTATTTCCAGCCTTCCGCCATTAGGCATTGCTCCAATAGCGTTTAAAATAAGATTAAGAAATACCTGATGCATTTGTTCGCTATCGATCATCACAGGAGGTAAATTCTTTTGAAAATCCTTATATACTTTAATGTGGTTTTTTGATATTTCCATATTTGTCATTTGCAAGGTTCTATCTATAATAGGTGCAATTTGATTAATTTCAAGGTTTGATTTTTGAGGACGTGCAAAATCAAGAAACGATGTTACCACTCTATTCAGCCTGTCAGTCTCTTCAATTATATATTGGGTCAGTTCCTTATTATCATTCTGCCCCTGGAATCTGTTTCCCAGTATTTGTGCGGAGTTTTTAATAATAACCAAAGGATTTCTGATCTCGTGAGCCACTCCAGCAGCAAGTTCGCCGAGCGCCGCAAGACGGTCCTTTCTGCGCAGCTCCTCCTCCAGGTGCCTGAGTCTGCGCAACTGTTGGATCATATCATTAAAAGCATTTGCCAGATCTTTTATTTCTCCTTTTGCCTTTATCTGTATCTGATGTTCAAGATCTCCTCTGGCCACAGCTCTTATTCCCCATGTAAATTTGCGCAAAGGATGAGAAATGCTTCGCGCTATCAGAACGCCTATTACTGCAGATAATAATACTCCAAGAAATATTAATATTATAAGAAATTGCCCGACAGCAGTTTGAAATGCATAGGTTTTTTGTATGCCAACAAATACAGCTCCAAAGACTTTTTTATTCGGGCTCATAAGCGGAGAGCACAATCCATAAAAATGCAGCTTGTTATGATAAATATCCTTTCTATACTCAGCAGTGCCTTGTTTATATATTTTATTGATAAGTTCTTCTATGCCGAGCACTGCTCGCCCTCTGTCCTTTATAGCTTTTGGATATTGAGGCGACTCATAAAGCAGGTCTATATCAACTCCCATTTTCTTCTCTATATCCTGAAAGATTTCTTTTTTAACAGTATAGCCTGCCACTATTTTACCTACTACTTTTTCATTTTCCCTGATTTCCAATCCTACAGCAGCAATTAATTTTTTTATGTTGTCCTTTTCTAAAAGCACAAGCATTCTTTTTTTGTTCGCTTGTTTCATTACATTTGGAGAAATACTCCCGGAAGAGAACTTGAGGTCTCCTTTTTCATTTGTAATGAGTATTGTGTCAATTTGCATTTCCTTCTCCAGCATATCCAGAAGTTTTATTATCTGTCCTTCATCTTGCTGTTTAAATGCTTGCATAAACATAAAGTTACTGAGTATAATTTCTCCAATTAGAGCAGCTCTATTTTCCAGGTTATCTATTTTGTCTGTAATTAAATCTGTTGCACTATGGGTTTTTCTCTTTATATCTTTTTCCAATTGCACAGATATAACTCTTGTAGCTACAAAGGTTGAGATTAAAATAGGCACAAGAGCCATTAACATAAAAGAAAAGATAAGCTTGTTCTGAAGATTTGGTTTAAAAAAAGACATATCCAGATTATACTCAAGTTGGGGTTTAAATGCAAAATAATAGGAATTTTAATTAGACACTGCCGATAAAACAAGATATAATAAATTCAGTCCTAAAATGGATACCAAAGGAGATAGTTAGATGATTTCTAGATATTCTCTGTCTGAAATGAAAAGAATCTGGAGTGATGAGAACAAGTTTAATACATGGCTCAAGATTGAACTGCTTGCATGTGAGGCTCTGTGTGAACTTGGTGATATACCAGAAAAATCTTTGAAAAAGATAAAACACAAAAGTAAGTTTGATATAAAGAGGATTCAGCAAATAGAGAAGATAGTAAAACATGACGTAATCGCTTTTCTTACATCTATATCTGAAAAAGTAGGCAAAGATGCACGTTTCATTCATATGGGGCTTACCTCTTCCGATATATTAGATACTGCTCTTTCTTACAATATGACTCAAGCCGTAGATTTGCTTTTGAAGGATTTGCAGAACCTAGAGACTGTGCTTAAGAAGATAGCTAAAAAACACAAGAATACTATCATGATTGGCAGATCTCATGGTGTACATGCAGAGCCGATAACATTTGGATTAAAGATGCTTCTCTGGTTTGATGAAGTTGGGAGGCATATACATAGACTTGAACATGCAAAGAATACAATAAAATATGGGAAAATCTCAGGTGCAGTAGGGACTTATGCTAATATAGATCCATATGTTGAACAATACGTATGCAAAAAACTTGGGCTTACCCCATCTCCCTTATCAACGCAAGTATTACAAAGAGATAGACATGCAGAATTAATGACAACATTAGGTTTGATTGCAAGCTCCCTGGAGAAATTTGCTACTGAGATAAGAGCATTACAACGCACAGAGGTTAACGAAGCGCAAGAGTTTTTTGCAAAAGGACAGAAGGGCTCTTCTGCTATGCCTCACAAGAAAAATCCTATTATTTGTGAACGCATATGCGGGTTAGCAAGATTAGTCAGGGCTAATTCCATACCTGCAATGGAAAATATCTCCTTATGGCATGAAAGAGATATTTCACACTCGTCTGTGGAAAGGATAATTATTCCTGATAGCACAATTGCTCTGGACTATATGTTATCCAAATTTACTGACGTAATGAAAAATCTTATAGTAAATACTGAAAACATGAAAAAGAATATAGACAAGACTAGAGGTAATATCTTCTCTCAAACAGTGCTATTGAAACTAATAAAGAAAGGATTAAGCAGAGAGTCTGCATATAAAATAGTACAGACTGATGCAGCTAAAGCAGCCGGGGAATATAAAGACCTCAAAGAAATAGTACTAAAAGACAAGAAAATACAGAAGATGCTCTCTAAGCAAGAAATAGAAGAAAGTTTTAATATTAAAACACACCTAAAAAATATTGAAGAAATTTACAGAAGGTTCGGTATTTAATGTATAGGGGCATAAGATATTATGCCCCTACATTTGGATGCGTGTATTATTTCACTTTTCCGCAGGTACTTCTTCAGGCACAGGCACAGGCATTAGCATATCACTGCCGCATTTAGGGCATTTAGGCATTTCCATCGCCATTTCGTCGTCCATACTACGAATTCTTTGCTCAAAAATATGCTTGCACTTTTCGCACTGATACTTTATCACTCGGACAGCCTTCTCCTCTCCACACTCAGAACATTTAATAGGGGGAGTCTGATATTCTGCCCTAAAGCGAGCATCACAGCTTTCGCAGACATAAGCCACTATTGGTCGAGGATACTTTTTTGGCGTAAGCGTCTTTATCATAAACCCCACACAAACTACAATAACCAGGATAAGCCCTACAACTACCAGTGGATTCTGCTTTTTCTTCTCTTCCTGCTGAGTTTCGTTAGCTCCAATAACCATATTATTATCACCTCCTCTTTTACA
This sequence comes from bacterium, assembly GCA_018812485.1. Taxonomy (NCBI): domain Bacteria; species bacterium. The sequence continues at coordinate 14,895 of JAHJDO010000023.1, forward strand.
TATTTTCAGGCAGCTTAGCTACCCATATATCAAAGTTTCCACTTCTATCTGATTGAAAGACAATTTTGTCTCCATCAGAGGAAAAACATGGATATAATTCATTATATTTGTCATCTGTAATCTGAACTGGGTTAGTGCCATCACTATTCATGATCCAAAGATCATAATTCCCACTTCTATTAGATATAAAAGCTATCTTGTTTGTTTTTAATGAAACACTCGGGAAGCTATTCCATGCAGTGTTTGTTAAACATATGCTGTCTTCTTTATCAATGTTCATTGAGTGCAAGTCATTATCGCTGAAAAAAAGCACCTTTTTAGCATTATCCATCCAGCACGGATAATCGTGATATCCTCTTGTAGTAACGTATTTAGGCTGTTCATCATCTATCCCATTCATTATCCATAGATTATTCTGAGAGATAAACACAATTTGTCCATTAACTGGCGAACATGAAGGGTTATATCCCTGTACTCCTTTGCCTAGTTGTCGAAGATTAGCCCCATCACTGTTAACCATACACAGTTTAGGCTCTGCATTATCATTCAGCTTTGCAGAACTAAAGATTATTGACTTACCGTCATAGCTCCAGGTTGGACGATTGTCCAGTGTTGCTGTATTAGTTATGCGTTTTGGTTCTTCTTTTCCTTCGGAATCTACAATCCATATATTTTGCACATCATCCTGATACGATACATAAGCTATTTCAGTGCCATCCGGGGAAAAAGCAGGAGCAGAATCGTATTCATAGGCTTTTGTAATTCTTATAAATTCTATCTCAATCTTTGTTTCTTCTTTTTTCTCTTCCTGTCTTTTTTGTGTAGATCTTCTCAATTCTGCTATTTTCTTACTTGAATCTGCCGTTCCTATATCACTTTTTTTACATCCGAGTATAGATAAACAAATTATTAATATTACAGAAAAAGCTGCGTATTTTTTCACATCAATTCTCCACTTAATTCTGACGTTTATTCTACGGCACAAGACCGGCTCTGTCAAAGGTTTTTTATCTCATCCATAAACTGTGCGGCTAATTCCGCATCCTGTATAACGACTATATTCTCCCAATTCAGTTTATGAGCGCTGAATGTTGGATTAAAGGAGCCTGTAATTATTATTCTTTTATCTATCAGAAAAACTTTATGATGCATCTGATGAGAATAATTCCTGTCCCATTTCACATCAATGTCTACATGACGGAAAAAGCTGAACATGTTCCAGAAACTATCCATGCCTTTTTCCATCACACCTGTTATTTTTATGCCTTTGTTATGTTTGGATATAATAACTTTTGCTATGTCTTTATCTGTAAAAATGAAACTTGCAAAATAGATACTTTTCTCAGCACTATTCAGCAGCTGAATTATCTTCTGTTTGCAATTATCTTTTTTTGAGAAAAAGGCCACTATTTCCTCCTCTCTGGTCTGTCGTCTGTGGTCTTTATAATCCAAAGAGCCAGAGATCCTGCGGAATTCCCCTATAAAATCTTCTGCCAGCACCTCTGAGTTTATAACAACTACGTTATTGTTATTGTAATATGTGCCATTGTAAGTAGGATTATAAGATCCTGTCCATACAATTTTATTATCGAACACACAAAATTTATTATGCATAAGGCCTCTTGGCTGTTTTGCAACCTTTATATCAATATGTTTGGATAACAATGCATATTGAGATCCGGGACCATTTATTCTTTCTTTATCCATTACTAAATGCACCTTTACTCCTCTGTTTTTCGCATCTATTAAAGCAGAAGCAACCTTGATGAGCTCCAGATTATAGAATGCGCCATAGACATTTTTTTCAGATAGATTTATCAATTTTATTAATTGCTCACTTAGATTATCTTTTGGGCCAAAATATGTGGAAATAGAATCATAATCTTTGAGTAAAAAACTTTCAACTTTATTGTCTCTAATGTGTTTATGACAGGGTATAAAGCTTAAAAGCGCACCCGTTAAGATTATTAGCTGGATTTTTTTGAACATAGTATCTTGACTTTATTATGTCTTACTTTTATTGAAATCGTTCCATGTGTGTCTGTAGAATAGATATCTTTATCATCCATATGCTTTTTTATGATAGAAGGCTTGTGTTTTGAAAACTTTTGAGATGGGCGTTGATAAATCAGGATCTTTCTATTCTGAATACTAAGCATATGCACACAATCAGGTGTGATTAAAAGCTCTATGTTGCCAGGCACAATGCATAGCTTAAGATTGCTGTTATAGATTCTGCAATTAATTTCTGAAGACTCGAGGATGGATTCTTCATGTTTGATATTTCTGTATGTAAGTCCATTATGTTCAATGAAGTTGCGGAAGTTCTTGTACGTAAACGAGTTTTTGGACTGTGCAATATCTAGAACTTGTTTAATATCAAAATTCTTTGATAGATCAACAACTGCGCCAAGATGGTCATCGCTTACTCTATTCAAGAACAGATAGTCGATTTTTGAGATATGTTTTGTCCATAGAAGTGGTTGAATTACTTTTTCAACATTATTAAATTTATTGCTATCACTGGTTATAAGCATGATTTTATTTCTAGTTCCTCTGCAAGGAAACTTTATAAGCACTATATCTCCATCTGGGGAATGTGGAAAAACAATCTCAATAGAATTGCCCTTTATCCTTGGAGACAAAAATAGAATTAATAAAACAAGTGCAAGGATATACAATAGCTTCCTGTTTTTCATGCCGTTATGAAGTGAATATAGGGCAAATGCGATTAATGTGTAATATCCAATGATGTCTGTAATATATGGCTTTTGAACCTCAAAATACATGAAGTTTACTGATGAAAAAATTTCTATTAATCTTAATAGTATTGTCAGCAGAATCCAATTTGGCATACTGAAGATATAGGCCAGTTTAATCCATAGTGTCCCAAATACAGATGCGAGCAATCCAAGTGCCAATATACAGGCAACAATTGGAAGTATTAAGATATTAGTAAAAACACTCCATAAGGATAGGTAGTTAAAGTGATATGCGACTATCGGCATAACGCTTATCTGGGCTGATAGAGATACTGCAAAGGCAATAAACAAAAAGCGGGGCTTTAACTTAATTCTTTCAAGAGGCATTACCTCTTTCAGTATGGGAGTAAGGCAAATAATTCCTAATGTAGCTATAAAAGAGAGCTGAAAACCAGCATTAAATAAGCTGTATGGATTGATAAATAAAAGCACAAGACATGCTAATGAGATGCTGATATAAAGATTCTGCTCCCTGTCGATTATAATAGCCACCAATACTGCTAAAGCCATTATAGTTGTGCGGAATATCGGATCCCGCATGCCTGTAACCATGCAATACAATATAACCAATAATATCAAGATAAGTGCAGAAACTTTTTTGGGAACTCTGCATAATTTTAGAAATCCCCAGAACATAAGAAGAATCAGGCCAACATGAAGACCTGACACTGCAAGAATATGTACTATGCCGCTCTTTCTGAACATATCAAAAATCTGTTGTGGTATATCCTCCCGCATGCCCAGCAGAATCCCGTTCAGCATCGCAGCCTGAGGATCCGGCAAACTTCGTTTATTGATCATTTTTATCGTGTTCTTTAAAGTAAGCGCTTTGCCAATAATAAAATTCCCCTCATTCCTGGCAATAATTTTTATATTCCCTGCATCTTTTATCTTCATTACTCCATATGTATGATGCCGTTCCAGATACTTTCTATAATTAAATGTTCCTATATTCCCCGACCAGTAGGGCTGAGAAAGTTTTCCAAACACCAGAACTTTATCACCGTATTTAAAATTAAGATTACAAGAGCTTACTCTAACAAGAATCAATCCCTTAGGGGTTTGCAACCCCTTAATTTGCTCAGGAGATATAACAATATCTGTATAGAATCTTCGGTTTACAGGGTCTTTTATTATTATGCCCTTAATTTGAACGTCTCTACCATGGAGGTTTGGTTGATGAAAAGATGAGTAGATTTCAGTATACATCATGCTTATTGGGATCGTTAGGCAGTAAAGAAGGATTATGCCCATGACATTGGAAATCCTTTTCTTTCTAAGACAGATTATTCCTGCTGGGAGAAGAAAAAGGACACATATTGCTTTATATAATAGAGGAATATGCAAATACGTCTCAAGCAATATGCCTGCAATAAATAAGAGAGTGATGTATATAAGAGGACTAGTTTGACCTTTCACAAGAAACTTTATAATAAATTAAAATCTCTTTGGCAAGAATAAAACCCTTACCTCTTCCCATATTTAGCTTTTTTATCAGCAACCATGGGAATTAAATTCCTCTTGTATAATCTGTTTTAGTTAAGTAAAGTAAAAAGATAGACTAAAGAGTCTCTAAAAAAGGGCTGGTATGCTTTTTGAGCATGAGCAAAATAAGAGTCTAAATTTAATCATCTCCCAAATTATTATATTCCTATTTTTTCCAAGGAATGCTTTTGCGATTAGCAAAATTGAGCGAATTCTAAAAGACGAGCCCCTTAAATTCGGGTTTATAATGTTTGGCATTTGTGCAGCTTTTGTGGGTGTTTTATTACTATCGAGTTATTACAAGGCAATTTTTACTATGATTAGAAATTGTCTAACAGCCAAAAGGAAAACAAAAGAATCTAAAATTCCCACAGGCAAGTTTAAAAATACATCCCTGCCCAATGCAAGATTAATTGTGAGCGAAGCACAGGAAAAAGCCAGAGAATTTTTTATAACCCCAAGAAAGGAATTTTGGATTGGTAGAGATGATGATAACCAATTAATTCTGGAAAATGAAACTATATCAAGAAAGCATGCAAAAATAAGACCAGGGGAAAAAGGATATGTATTATACGATATGTTAAGTAGAAATGGGACATATGTAAATAGAAAAAAAATAAAAGGGTATGTTTTGGGAAATGGAGACTTAATATCCATAGGCTCATACACTTTAATATTTAATGAAGAAGGGCAGGAACTAAAAAGAGCAGTAGCGGTGGATAGTGTACACAAGGATAAAATTTATTATAAAGATAAAAGAGAATACATAAGACTACCCGTAGATACAGAAATATATATTAAGATATGCGATGTGTTAGATTTTGCTTTTGAACGCATAAAAGGCAAGCTTAAAGACATAGGGGAAGGAGGCGTGTGTTTTAGAACATCTCTTGCAATCCCAGAATTAGCTGTTATCAAATTAGATATTGTATTGCCAGAAGACAAAATAAATATTACGGCAACAGGAAAAGTAGTTTGGAGAAAGTATGTTAGAGTTGAGCGTTGCTATGAACTTGGGGTGCAGTTTTTAGAGATAAAGGATGAATATAGAAGGCATATTATTGAGCATATAAATAGGTCTATCCATAACTATACACGAATCTAAGGCGCGAATATGAAAAGGATAATCAGTAGTGAGTAGGCAAATAAAAGGTGTTACAGTTGGTCTATCTAATAAGAATCTACGAGAATTGCTTTTTAAAATGTGCAAAGCTTATGATGTATCGCAGCAGGATATCCAGTGTCCTTCCAAGAAAAAAATCTTAGTTGAAGCTCGAGAAGCATTTGCGTATTCAGCCTGGAAACGCGGAGCTTCCATGCGTAAAATCTGCTGTTAGCTAAAATTTAAAAGTGCACAGTTTAAAGTTTAAAAGTGCACAATATTTAGGTCTTCATTTTTAGCTGTTTGAACACCAATAAGCCTATTGTCATACCAGCACCTGATTTCAGATATGCCAGTTTTCTCATCAGGA
>JAHJDO010000024.1 GCA_018812485.1 bacterium
GGATCTGAAGATAGGATTTGGCATGGAAAGAATGCCTTGTGGACAGTTTGAGGCAAATGCTGTTTTCTTTAGAATAGGTGTTATAGCGTATAATACTTACAAATTGTTTGTTCTGCATGCTCTGGATAGATCGTGGCATAAGCATCAGGTACAAACAGTGCGATGGCGATTGTATCAAATAGCTGGAAAGATTGTATATCATAGTGGACAAACCTTCTTGAAAGTGAGAAAGGCTTTATGCCGGATGTTTAAAGATATTCGTCTGAGAATATGGGAGTTTGCCAATACTTAGGATACAGATTAGGAGAAAAAAGGATTTTTGGCCTATACAGGAAAGTTATGTCTTAAATAGCTGTTATAAGACCTGGTCAGGTCTTATAAGAAAGAAAATGCCTAAATAAAGATTATTTTCTGTCCTCTGAACTGTTTTTGAAGACTGAAATGACAAAATTTGGAGATATGTTTAAATCAATGTCGGATTTTGGGTGTATAACATGAAACTTGCTGGATATGAGGTCATTAGAAAGATTGCTTCCGGTGGTATGAGCGATGTGTTTCAGGCAAAGAGGCTCTATGACAATAAATTAATTGCTATAAAGTTAATTAACTCGCACATATCAAAAAATACAGAAGCAGTGAAAAGATTTTATGCAGAAGCTGAGCTTGTGATGAGCTTGAATCATCCTAATATTGTCGAGGTTTTTTCTCTGGAAAGGAATAAAAAAACGCCTTTCATAACAATGGAGTATATAGAAGGAAAAACATTAAGGGAGCTTCTTAATAAAAAACGTCTACTTGATAATCAGACCATTATAAATATTAGTTTGGATATAACAAAAGGACTGGAATATATTCACTCTAAAGGAATTATTCACAAGGATATAAAGCCTAAGAATATTCTTATTACAAACACTACAGCTAAAATAAGTGATTTTGGAATTGCTTCTTATGGGCTAACTGCGTATTCTCATAGACAGGGAGCTCCTAGCTATATGTCTCCGGAACAGATCAAAGGAAGAGATATTGACCACAGAACTGATATATACAGCCTTGGAATTACAATGTATGAAATGGCAACTGGGCAAGTGCCCTTCAAGGGATCCGGAGATCGGGAGATACTGACAAAGCACCTAGGTCTTAAGCCCAGATCCATAAAACAAATCAATAGCGAAATACATCCAAATATTGAAAGCACCATTATGAAAATGCTTGAAAAATTACCTGCAAATAGGTATCAGACAGCAAGCATGCTGCAGCTTGACTTACTTGAAATCAATATGGAACTCTCCTCGTAGATTACACTATATACATCTTATTAGCATCATCCTGCCCAAACTCCCTTTTTGTTTGAAAAAACAAGTTTTTAAAAAAAGTTGAAAAATTTGCATTTTCCCCTTGACAGGATTTTTGCATGGGTGTATAAGTGTATTAGTTAGATAATACACAAGGCTACAATTATGATACCTATACACGTAAATCCATCAAGCGGGGTACCAATATATATGCAAGTAATGAATCAGATAAGATCTTTAATTGTTAGTACTGCTCTTAAAACAAACGACAAATTACCCTCAGTGAGAGAATTAGCAGAATTTCTGCAAGTGAATCCTATGACAATATCAAAAGCATATTCAATCCTGGAACTTGAGAAAACAGTTTACAGGTTGCATGGAAAAGGTATTTATGTAAGTTCTTCGACTAATATTCTGAAGAAAAAGGAACGACTTGCAATGCTCCAAAATCACGTTAAACACATTGTTTATGAAGCAATGAGATTGGATATATCAGTGGAAGAAACTACTAACATGTTGAGGGAGATTTTTAAAAAACTAAATGAAAAACAGGAGGAAAAGTAATGGGAGAAATAATCATATCTACAAAAGACTTGCATAAATCATTTAAAAAGAAAGAGGTATTAAAGGGACTAAACCTGAATGTTAACAAAGGCTCTATTTACGGTTTTCTCGGGAAAAATGGAGCAGGAAAAACAACAACTATAAAATGCTTACTTGGCCTGTTTAGACGAACAGCTGGTAATAGTTATATACTTGGATATGACTCCAGAGATTTGCCAGAGGAAGCAAAAGCAAGAATTGGATATATCCCGCAGGAAAATGATCTTGTGGAGTGGATGAAAGTATCTCAACTTATAAGGTATACAAAGATTTTCTATGACAGGTGGGATGATGCAATTACAGAAAAACTCCTCAAGCGATTTGAAATCCCTGAAGGAGCCATTGTAGGGGAACTTTCAACAGGACAGGCGCAACGGCTTGCAGTAGTTTTGACATTATCATTTAATCCCGATGTCTTAATTCTCGATGAGCCTGTTGCATCCCTGGACCCAGAGGGAAGGCGGAATTTCCTTGAGACAATTCTTGATATTGCAAAAGATGGGAGCAGAACAATCCTGCTTTCGTCTCATATTACAAGCGACCTAGAAAGAATAGCCGATACAATAGGAATTCTTAAAGATGGCATAGTCCAGGTTGAGAGGCCTATTGAGGACTTAAGAGATTCAGTAAAAAGGCTCCGTATAGTACCGAGGAGCGGAGAAATTCCTGAAGGAATTAATATCCCCAGTCTCTTAGATATGAAAAAAGAACCTAACTTTATAATGGCTACTGTCCAGAATTATTCTGAAGATGTAAAGCACACTTTGGAGAGAAATTACAAGGTTAATATAGATGTCTTTGACCTGAATTTAGAAGATATATTTTTAAGCTATCACTCAAACTCATAAAAATGGAGGTATAATAAGATGAATTATTGGATATTACTTAGAAGGTGTTTTAGAAGTTTTCCTTTTTTATTAATAATATTTTTTATAGCGCCCTTATTATTTTACGGGGTTTTTTCAACTAAATCCAGTGCTCCTCTGAGTATCTTAGGTATGTTGTCTGCGTTTTTGGGATGGGCAGTCGTCAGCATAATAAAAATAGACACATGTCGCAAATCAACATCTATGATTCCCTATTTTAGAAAAAGAGTTTCCACTTTTTATATTTCTATTGGAATTTTCATCATATGTATTTTTGCCTTAGTTAATTTCTTCAAGTTGAACACTAATAAAGAAATTGTGCTGAATTTGGATTTTTTCTTCTTTATTGGAGCTAGCTTATTCATCTATGGTTTTTTCCTGTTTGTTTCTCATTCTTTCCCACTTTGGATTGCATTTAGTGGATTCTTCGTATTATTAATCCCAAAAACATTGCATGTGCCTTATGCCACTTTCCAATTCATGACAATTCCTTTTTTTGCAGTAGGTTTAATATTTATAATGTTATATAGACATAAAATAGTGTGTATGACAGAAGAAAGTAATTTTTTTAGAGCTCAAAAATACCCGGATACTCTTAATATTAGAAGCCTCAGAAAAGCAACAAAATCCTATTATACAAAGAAAGGATTCTGGACAAATGGGTACAGGTTTACGTTTGAGACCTTTCTGAGCATTGTTGAGAAACTTAATATTTCAAAAACGCTTAAGATATTTATATTAAGTACTCTTAGAACCTATATAAACTGGTTATCTTTTCCTACAATGCTTTTTTTCTTAATCTTGTTTGCATTTATAAAACCTTTACCTTATTTCTTCATATTTTTCCCTGCAATACTGATGTGGAACGCGGTAATATATGGAAAGAAATATATTGAAGCAGATGCAACAAAACCCATTACTATAAAAAAACTCTTTATAACAGAATATGCAGGATATTATGCATCAGGTATAATGTTAATGTTTCTCATGTTTATTGACATGAAAATAGCGAATGTAATACCATGGAAACTAGTTAAGTATTATAGTGGTATGACATCTAATGAACGAATATTGTCCTATGTCTTTGGCGGACTGTTTGTAATCTCGCTCTCGCTTCTAATAATGAGGAGATTGCGAAACGCTGCCATAAATTATTTAATCCTGTTTTTATCTGTTGGAGCTATAATAGCTATTATTGAACTCTCCATAAACACAAAGATTATTAACACTGCAACACTTTCGGGAATATTAATGATTCTGACCATATTATTCTCCATGATTTCCTTCAAACTGGATATTAAAAAAGATATTGCGTCTTGAAATGAGCTGCTGCGTAACTTGTTTAAAACTAATATGGAACTCTCCTCGTAGAGGAACAGGAATTCTAGGATTTTCTAAGACTGGATGGTAGAATATTCAAAGACTCTCTGTACTTAGCGACTGTTCTGCGAGCAATATCTATACCTAAAGTGTTAAGTTTATCTGCAGTTTTCTGGTCACTGATTGGTTTCTTGTGATCTTCATTCTCAATAAGATGGCGTATTTTTGCCTTTATGTATGTTGATGATGCAGGATTATTACTCATTAAAACTCCACCGCTAAAGAAATATTTGAGAGGCAAAAGTCCGTGAGGCGTTTGAATATACTTATTTGAAATTGCTCTGCTTATAGTAGACTGGTGCATTTCTAGGGCATCTGCTACTTCCTTTAATATCAGGGGCTTTAAATGAGATAATCCTTTTTCTAAAAATTCCTTTTGGTATTTAATAATATATTTTGTTACTTTAGATATTGTTACATGCCTTTGTTTTATACTTTTGAGAAGCCATATTGCTGATTTGAATTTCTCAAGCAGGAACTTCTTAGCTTTTTCTTCTCCACAGGATTGCACTAGCTTTCTGTATAATGGATTTATCCTAATCATTGGCAATTCTTCATTACTAATTACAATTGTGTATTCGACTTCCTCAGCCACCTTTTTAATAGTAACATCAGGTGTAATGTATTTTATCTGAACAGGGTTATACTGTCTTCCAGGTTTTGGCTCAAGAGAGCATATTAACTTAGACTCTTCAATCGCTTCGTTTTCAGAAATCTTGAGTGCCTTAGCAATAGTTTTGTAATTTTTCTTGCCTATATCTCCTAAATGATACTTAACCATTTGTTGATTATAGGTATTTTCCCTGCCCATGGATTTTATCTGAATAAGCAAACATTCATCAATTGTTCTTGCCCCAACTCCAGCAGGGTCAAATTGCTGTATTATCCCTAAAATCTTCTCAATGCTCTTTGGTGGTACATTTGTACTAGATGCTAGCTCATTCACTGAACTTTGCAAATACCCATCGTCATTTATTTCATTAATAATTGTCTCTCCAATTTTGTAATCATCATCCGATAATTTAACAAGATGCAACTGCTTAAATAGATGTTCTCTCAAGCCTGAAATATTAGTGATTAAAGTTTCTGCATAGTCCCTTTTCTCCTGCTTTTTCCTTGTATCTTCCTTCTCATGTGTCTGACTGTAATATTCCTGCCAATCCCGGTCAAGTTTAGCGAATTGCTCCAGTTCTTCTTTTATATGTGCATCAAGACTTTCTTCAATACTACTACTACTATCTTCTGCATTAACAGTCTCTGTTTCTTTCACTAGCTCAAGCATGGGGTTTTCTGCTAGTTCCTGTTCTATTGTTCCTTTTAACTCCAGAAGGGGCATTTGAAGCATATGTATAGACTGGCGCATCTCGGGAGTCATTACTAACTTTTGCGTTTGTTTTAGCAATAATTCTTGTTTTAACATCTCATCTTCTCCCTTTTAATGTTACTACGGGGCTAGAAGAGTGTAAAGATAAAACTAGTTCGCGGGAATTATTGACTTTTATATTTACGAAGTAATGCTATAATGTTTTTTGTATTATTGAGATGCCGAAGTGGTGAAACTGGCAGACACGCATGGTTCAGGACCATGTGGAGGCAACTCCTTGGGGGTTCAAATCCCCCCTTCGGCACTTTCCTTTTTTAACTCCCCGTAATTCACTTGTGTTAGCTAAAATTTAAAAGTGCACAGTTTAAAGTTTAAAAGTGCACAATATTTAGGTCTTCATTTTTAGCTGTTTGAACACCAATAAGCCTATTGTCATACCAGCACCTGATTTCAGATATGCCAGTTTTCTCATCAGGA
>JAHJDO010000025.1 GCA_018812485.1 bacterium
CATCATATTTTGCTCCGTCTGAGATGCAGAAAACACAAGATGGCGTCTTCTCGGCCCTGTAGAATGTTGCAAGCACCAGACGTTCATCTGTCCATTTAGAACCCAGAACCCGGCAGAAAATACCTCCGCCGTAATCCCGCGGATACACCCATGCTTCTACAGAGAAGGAATCAGGAGTATCTGTTGCCTCACTGTAAGAGCATTCGACAAAATCGTCTTTACCATCAAATTCCAGAGCAGTACCAAAATCATCCTTTACCCACTTGGCACCATTGATTTTGCCATGCAGTTTGTTGCCGCTGTGGTCACGCAGTGTCCTGCCGCTTCCTTCCTCAAAGGTGTAATGGATTACCAGTCCTTCTTCTGCTTCTTTTGCCTGTGCAAAGCAGGGTATACAAAGGAAGATCAGTATCGTAGTGAAAAACAGCTTAATCATGGCAACATCCTTTCTATCGAAATTTTCTGTCTATGATTTATTCTCTAGTCCCACACAAACTTTGCCGCAAGCTCTGAAACTGTCATTTCTCTTACATTTTCCACATGACCGTCAATAAAAACATAATTAGCTGTGCTGTTATGTCTCCAGGCAGTATAGTATCCTTCATAGCCCGACACTGATGGTGGTGATGCAGTAAAGTAGCAAAGGCGATACTGCGCTCCGCTGTCGTCAGGATAACTTCCGGCATCACCTGCCAGAACGGTTTTAGCAGGTAGCGTGATCTTGGACATTTTATTTATAGAGGTGTTCATTGAACCAGAGTTGGTGCCGCAGCACAGTAAAGGACTTATTCCATAATCAGTCCATTGATTTCTTTCTTTCACAGAAGGGCAGCGGAAGACTCTGTCTGAGAATAAATATCCACTGCCTGCAAAGGTCTGGCGCTTTCCTTCATCATTACGGAAATATCCCAGCTCTCCCAGGAACCCGCACCAAACCGTAGAACTTGGCGGACTCGTTAAAGAAACACCATCATATAAGGGAAACCAGCCATTATAGTCATCAGAATACATTGTTATTGCCATACCTATCTGCCTTAAATTACTGACACATTTTATCCTTCTAGCCATCTCTCTTGCACCCAGCAACGCCGGTAAAAGCATTGATGAGAGAAGAGCTATGATCGCTATTACAACCAAAAGCTCAATAAGTGTAAAACAGTTCCTGCTTCTCCAGATTTTTCTTATTGTACTTAGCATTTTAAATTTCCTCCATTTAATTTTCAAAATACGGCTGGACTTCAATAAAGTTACACATTAGTTGCTGATCCAGATTTTTTCCGGAATCTTTATCAGATTTCCAATCAGATATAACCAGTTTTGCCGTATCAGACTTAGCACGGAATACCTTGTAGTGATAGTTTAAACACGGCCTATTTTTCGAATCATACAAAGGGATATTACCCCGACCAGCTTTGTAAACATAAAACTTACACCTTTCTGGAATCAATTCTGCATTATCTATTTTTATTGATACTTCATGTGCCTTTTCAACTGATTCACCTTTGGAAATATCTTTATAATCTCCTGTAACTAACTTGACAGAGTAAAGCTTTCCAGGCTTAAGGTTCCTGATTTCCTGGGAAATTATATTTGCCCTGTTTTTGTTCTTTTTCATCATCACAAAGGTATCTCCACAACCTTCTCTTCTAACATAATTAAGTTTTCCAAGGCTTCCATATCCTTGTATTTCGCCAGTTTCTATACTTCCTTTTTCTGCAGGAGCAACTGTCCATCCTTTCATTCCTTCCTCAAAATTAGAGTTCTGAATGTGGCTCAATATGTATTTATATCCATACTCATCAGAAAGCATATTAGTCTTGCCTTTAATGCAGTAATGGCGATAGAGCTTGCTTATCCAGCGCAGTGTTTCTTCATCCACATAACGACACGTCTTATACTGCGCAATCCCAGAAAGCCCAAAGAACGCCGGGTCGTTTGCTATGAGATTCATCTGCATGTCCATGAATACCTTAAAATCTACACCTGACTCACAATTCGCGCTGCATTCATATTTTGAATTGCAAAAAAGAACAACAACTGTCTGCTTTAGCGAGTCTGGAATAATCTTCTGCCATGAAACTATCCCCTGTCTTAGTTGATATTCTATAAATTTCTTGGCCTCTATTTCTGTTAATCGTTCCTCAAGATAAATCTCGGGTGCAAACTTGTAACCACATTCCATAATCGTTTTTCTGAACTCCTCAGCTTCTTTACTCTTATAATTTGCCCATTTGAACCCCCCGCTATAGGCATAGAACGTCTTATTTTTGAATTTTTTGTCTGCATGTATCTTTCTTAATGCCTCTATAAAAAATGGAATTTGCTCTTTCGTCTCATATGCAAACTCATCAACTATTATCCCGTCAAAATATTTAAATCCAGCCGATGTTGACCAGAAGTCATAGCTTTTTTCTAAAGATACTTTCTGACCAAGTCCAATGTCAGGAATTACACTGTGTATAAGTACTTTTCTTCCCGTATTTCTCCATTCTGCAAGCCGTTCTCTGCTTTCTTCTATATTTTCAGTTTCCATAATGTTTTCTTGATAATGTCTGCAGTAACCCTGAACTATTACATTAATTTCTTTAAGCATGTCTTTATGCCTTTCGATAACATCTGGATAATATTCTGTCAGAAGTATCTCAGGCATAGCCCGCACAACGAGATTCTCGAGAGATACATCTTTTTCATTACACCAGATTTTTATGCTGTGTTTACCTTCTGAGAGAAACTGCATTGTCTCTAGGGTCTGCTCCTTGTCTTTCTCATGAACAATCACTGCTTTCTCTTTAGGAGCTGAATCAATCGTAATAAATACTTTCTCCTGTTCTTTTACATCGGCAGTTGATGAAATGTAAATCCACCCTTCTCGGGGAGTTATAAATTCATACTCCTTGTCATTCCTGACTTTTTCCCCTTTCACATTCAGTAATTCTGTGACAAAATTATTGAGAACTTCTCCTGCAGATCTATATTCTGGTGGTATGCGTTTTCCCGGCCATATTATTTCATTAGAAGAAGTTTTTCCTATCCGACCTCCATTCCTGTCAAAAGCTGTTGACTGAATTACATAATCACCAGGAGTTAAATCGTCTACCTTGAGAGTAACATCTACTGTTTTTACATTAACTGGCAACTCCAACTTGGTCTTACAAACAGCTTTCTCTACCCCCGGCTTTATTAGTTCAACTAGAACTGTAGTTTCTGATGGAACTTCTCCTAAACCAGTCAGATTGAGCTCTATTATTATTTCCTTATCAGCATACCATATGTGTGGCTTTATGCCTATCTTGTAACTCAGCATTTTATCCTTGCTCATTTGGTAATGTTTCTCAAGCTCTTTATCCGAAAAAACCTTATTATAAATCTTAACCTCTCCAATCATCCCTTTGAAATGAGCATCTTTTGTGTAAATAAGGGCCCCATCACTTCTTCCCAAATAAAGTTTGCTTCCACTGCTTATTTTGCTAACTTTTGAAGTTTTTTCACCCGCCAATTCCCCGTTAAAATATAATTTTAATGACTTTCCGTCGAACACTGCTGCTATGTGAGTCCAGATGTCAGGTGCAAGGGATGGCATACGAACATTATTAGCCCCACCTGATATGTACCAGTAACAGCTTCCATCTAAACCATGCATTAATACATAACTGTGATGCGCTTTTCCTACAATCCCTGAACTTCCATAAGATGGTTCGCCTTCAGGGTGTACCCATGCTTCTATTGTAATTACATCACGAATATCTAAACTTTCTCCGTCCCCGCAGTCAACATAATCATCCTTGCCATCAAGCTTCAGAACATAGCCGTCTCCGAGCTTAACAAATTCAGCCCCGTATATTTTTCCGGTATTTTCATTTCCGCTCTTATCGTGAACCATTGAGCCAGAACCTTCACTAAAATCATACCAGAGAGACAATCCGCCTTTCATCAGTTTCTCCTTTCTTTCAATTTCTGCAGGGTCTATTTCTTCCAAAGAGACATCGTCATACCACACAGTTCCCCTCCCGCTTCTGAGATAGATAGTGAGAGCAGTGGTGTCCGGTGGAGTAATAAACTCACATGTCATCTGTCTCCATTCTGAAGTTTTGCCGATTCTTCTTGAGTCTATGGATTCTTTCTTTTTTCCATGCATTACTACAGAGCAAAAAATAGGCGTAGCATCGTCACTTGTCTTGAAGTAATATTTCAGGCGGAGGCCGCGCTTTCCCGCTACTGCTACTCCCTGGGAGATGATGATGTTGCTTCCGCCTGAGACCCAGATTATTTTTGCAGAGTATTTATCTGAATGACTGTCTTCAGATGATTCCAGCTTCACCTCTCCCGTTGGACTTGTCCATTCCTGCAGAGTCCAGTCTTCAGGACAGTTTGTATCTTGCTTTATAATTTCAAAGCCTGGATTCTTGATCATCAGTTTCTCCTTTCTTTTTATTTCTGCAGGATCTACTTCTTCCAAAGAGACATCATCATACCATACAGTACAATCTCGGTTTCTGAGATAAATTGTCATATATTCTGTTTCAGGAGGGGTTGTGAATTCATACGTCAGTTCAGTCCACTCTAAAGCAGTTTTGTATGTCCCCGATGATTTAGATTCTAATGGTTTACTTCCTTTCCCACGAGGTTGAGCAGTGCAAAAAATACGGCCATTTTCCCCTGTTTTATAAAAATACTTTAATCGAAAACTATGTTTCCCTTTTATCTTTACATCCTGACGAAAAACTATATTGCTTAGTACATCACTTTCACTTGGAGACCAACTTACTTTAGCAGAATATTTGCCTGAATGGCTGTCTTCTGATAACTCCAGTTTTACATTTGCTTTTGGGCTGGTCCAGTCACCCAGTTCCCAATCTTCAGGACAATTTGTTCCCGGCTTTATAATTTCAAAACATGGATTCTCGATAAGATTCTTTCCTGCTGCAAAACTCCAGGCACAAGGCAGAACCAGCAGACATAAACAGCAGATACTTGATAAAAATTCTTTTCCCTTTTTCATTGTATTCTCCTTTGTTATTTCATCAATTTCTCTTTTGCCTCTTCAATATGTTTTCTTGCCAGTTTTTCTGCTAAATCCAGGTCTCTTTTCTTTATGGCTTCTACAATTGGTATATGTGAATAGCTTAGATTTTTCTCGGAGTATTCTCCATGTGTAACACTTTTAGTATATAAACTTAGTGTTTGATAGTCAAATAATTCCATAATTCTGGCAAGTTCTTTATTTCCACACTTTTTCATAATAAAGTCATGAAACTCCCTGTCTATTTTCACCAGAGCATTCCGATCCTTGCTTTGTTTAGCTTTATTTTCTCCTTTTCCAATGTTCTCCAATTCTCTTATTTCCTGATTACTAATACACAGGGCAACTAATCTTGCAGCATAACCTTCCAATACAGCTCGTACTTCATAAATCTGTTTTATCTCATCCAATGAATGCTGTTTCACAAATGTTCCTACATTGGGAATAGCTGTGATTAATCCCTCGTTTTCCAACAGACGCAGAGTTTCTCGAATAGGAGTCCTGCTGACTTTGTATTTCTTAGCAAGGTCTTGTTCAACAATTCTCTCATGAGGCTTTATCGCGCCATTCAGAACGCTTAACCTAATCTTTTTATATAATCCTTTTATTAATGTATCTTTCATTTAAAAACCTTTTTGCATTGTATTGTAATTGTATACAACTTATTTGAAAAAGTCAAGGGAAATTTTTGGGGAATGTGGAAAGTTTAGGAGATTTTTTCTATAACACGAAGAAAGGCATCGTTTTCAGACGGCTTTCCGACAGTAACTCTCAGGCAATTTTTTAACAATCTATCATCAGCTACATTGCGTATTAAAATACCGCTGGTAAGAAGTTTCTTAAATACGGTTTCAGACGAAATCTTGGGTCTGAATAGAATAAAGTTTGCTTCTGTTGGGAAGGTATAGAGCATGCTGTTTTTCTGCATTTCCCTGAGGAGTCTGGATCTTTCAGAGATAATAATTTTAATAGCTTCATTGCACTTCTTCTTGTGTTTTAAGGCTATGATTCCTATACGCTGTGAAATGGAATTCAAATTAAACGGTAACTTTACCTTGTTAACCTGTTGCATTACCTTTTCTGAAGCTATCATATAACCTATACGACAGCCTGCAAGGCCGTATGCTTTGGAAAATGTTCTCAAAATAACCAGATTATCGTACTTATTAATTAGTGGTAGAAATGTTTTCTTTGAAAATTCTGAATAAGCTTCATCCATTACAACAAGCCCTGATGAACTTTTGATAATACTTATTATTTTATCTTTTGAGAAGCAATTGCCTGTGGGATTATTAGGATATCCGATAAAAATGAGACTGGGTTGATCCCTCTCAATACATCTAAGCGTAGTATCTATATCAATATCAAACTTCTTATCAAGGTTTATAACTTTAGTCTTTGTGTTACACACCGTTGATATTATTCCATACATTGAAAACGATGGATAAAAAAACAAGTTGCCTCTGTTGCCAAAAGCAAGTGTTAATGATTGTATCAATTCGTCAGAACCATTCCCTACTGCGATTCTATTCTTATTTCTGTTTATTTCCTTTGAAAGCAGTTCTTTTATTTCAGATGCATCAGGATCCGGATATCTATTGAATGGGTGCTTGAACAAATCCTTTAATATAATCTCTTTTAATTCCATAGGAAAATCAAAAGGATTTTCATTAGCATCAAGCTTGACCTTACAATCAACTTTCTCAGCTGAATAAGGTTTTAGTTTTTTTATGTTTTCCCGAAGTATTAAGTCAAAATTTGTTTTCACAATTCATTTTCCAATCTTATTAACAGAGATTTCTTGTGTGCATCCATTCCCTCTAAATCTGCCAGCAAACTCAGTGACCTCTTAACCCTCTTGAGTCCTTTTCTACTGTAACAGATAATAGAAGATTTTTTCAAAAAATCATCAATGCTTAATGGAGAGAAAACCCTTGCCATGCCCCCGGTTGGCAAGACATGATTTGGCCCTGCAATGTAATCCCCTATCGCTACAGGACTATATTCTCCAAGAAAGATTGCTCCTGCATTCTTTATCTTCTTCGCCAGTCTCTGCGGCTTCGAAACATGAAGCTCCAGATGCTCAGGAGCTATTTGATTTACTATTGATACTGCTTTATCCATGTTTTTTACAATTAACACCTCTTTCCCTTTATCCAGCGATTTCTCAATAGCTTTTCTTCCAGGCGATAAAGCAACTTGTTCTTTCATCAAAACATTGACTTTTTCTGCAACAGGTTTTGATGTTGTGATTAAGATAAACCTTCCGTTTTCTCCATGCTCAGCCTGAGAAATAAGGTCTGCTGTAATATATTTGGGATTTGCATCCTTATCTGCAATAATTACTATTTCACTGGGTCCTGCAATCATATCAATATCAACTGCTCCGTAAACTAGTTTCTTAGCAGTAGAAACATATATATTCCCAGGCCCAACAATCTTATCCACTTTTGGGATTGTCCTTGTACCAAAAGCAAGTGCTGCAATTGCTTGTGCTCCTCCAACCTTATATACTTCTCTTACCCTCAAAAAATCAAGCACAGCTAATATGTATTTATTGATCTGTCCATTCTTTTGTGGCGGCGTAACTGCAACAATCCTTCTAACTCCAGCTAATCTTGCAGGAATTACAGTCATTAATACAGAAGATACGAGCGGAGCAGTGCCCCCGGGAATATATACACCTACACTTTCAATAGGAGTATATTTTTCTCCTAGCAAAACAGTCTTTGGACTACCGCGATACCAGGTTTTTCTTCCATGAATTTGTTTTTTATGAAAGTTCTCTATATTGCGTTTTGCTTCTTTTACTGCTTTGAGAACTTCGTCCACTAGAACAGACCTTGAGTCTTTTATTTCCTGTTTTGAAACCTTTAATTGGCTTTTTGTTAATAAAACACCGTCAAACTTTTTGGTGTAGTTTAAAAGCGCCTTATCACCATTGGCTCTGACATCATCAATAATCTTTTTTACTGTTTGCTCTATATTCATTATAACCTCAGTGTAACTCTTACCTGTATACCTCAGTAGACCCCTGTCTGTCAAATCTATGACAGTATTAAGATCTTACCAATACTTAAGGTGCTTCCTATAATATTGGAATTCATTTCCTTAGCTTTTAGTTTTATTTGTTCCACCTTGAGTATTTGGGAACAAGTCTGAATATTATAGATAAATTGAACAAGTGAGGACATCTCAGCTTCGCATTCAACCTCAACAGCCAATTTCTTATATCCTTCCTTTTCTCCTGAGGTATCAATGAATGACACAGGTTTCATATTCAAGATACGCACATGATTATTTCTTGCAGCAGATTCTATTTCGCGAAAAATTTGGGCTATCTCCTTTTCATCAGACCCTTTCTGCTTCACTTTATCAGCATAAAGCTCATACTCAGAGAAAACCTTTTTCCTGTTTTTTACAGCTCTAATGTTCTTCATTAAACTCATTCTCTTTATCTGAATTTCCTTATTCGCCTTTAACCATTTCTTGGCTATAGGTTCAAATATAAAATTATACAGTAATGCGCACGCAATAATCGCCGCACAAAGGTAAAAAACGCCCTTCTCTCTCTTTGAAAGTGCAGCCATGGATTTTATTAACATTATTTTTAGCTCTCTATTTCACATTGAATATAAAAATCTGCAACTTCCATATCGCGAAGTCTTCGCATGTTAGAAGACTTTAACTGAACATTCTTAAAATAAGACGACTTTTCCAGTATATCTATAAGACCTAATGCATCGGATAATGCCTTAGACTGCCCTTTTATTTTAAGAGTATTGTTGAGCTGATAATCAAGGGTTGAGAGGGAAATAGTATCAGGAATTATCTTATGCAATTCATGCAGAATATCCAAACACGAGTTTCTAGTATCTATTTGTTCCTTTATAACACGCAGTCTTTCAGCGCGCTTATTAACTTCTTTAGCGATTGGATTAGTCTTTTTAATCTCTATATCCAGCCATTTTGATGTATTCTGTTTGTCATAGAGTATTCTCATAAAAACGCTTAAAATAAGAAATAATATACCAATGCATTGAGATGCTAGAACAAGATAGTTCTTTCGCTTTTCTCTGACTTGCTTTTGTGTTTTTATTTCATCAGGTAAAACATTAAGCAGGACATTAGGAAAGTTCTCAATCAAGCCTACAATCGAACACAAAGAAGTTTCACTTTGATTTGCAATAGAAAATTTTTCTTTATGCAATGCTAAGTTCTCTACAGGATTAAATATTTCCACAGGCCATTCAAAACTCTTGGACAAATTCTCCATCAGTTTATTATGAACTTTTCCACTTATAAAAATACTTGTTATCTCTTTATTGTCCTTGTTATAGGAATTGAGAGACTTTGTTATTTCTTCTAGAAGAGATTCCTGTCGCCTGTTCTCAGACAGAGAAATATTCCTCGTATAAACTAATTCCCCATTAAATATGACTTGAATATCAACTGAGAATATATCTATATCAATAAAAGCAACTGCCTTATTTTTTCCAGGATGTTCTTTGATAAAGGCAGAGGCAGTAGCTTGAGAACTTAATTCAATGTATTCTGGATTTAATTTCAGATCCCCTAATAACTTGAGCTGATTGTTTATAACATCTTGATGAACAAGAACCAGCATCACCCTGGAATAGCCATCTTTATTGCTTCCTATAACCTTAAAAGCTGTAACAAGTTCCTCCTTGGAATACGGAAGCTGCTTTTCAGCTTGAAATTGTACCATATGTGCTATTTCTCTTTCACTAGTCGACGGCAGGTTTAAATATCTGACTGTTACAAGACTTCTTGGAATACAAGCTATAACCTTTTTAGGCTTGATCATCAGATTATTGATTATATGCTTAAGTTTCTCTTGCTTTTCATCATTGTTTTTAATTTCTTCTGTTAAAAGAGTTATAATTTTTATCCTGGATTTTTTCCACTCAGAAATACCTTGGACAACCTTTATACTATTCTGACCTATTTCAATTCCTGTAATTACATGTGTGTTTATTAAGTTAGACCATAGAGTACAGAGCACTGACCATAGCGTCTTAGTTTTTTCTTTCGTATAAACCCGAAATCCTCCTAAAAGTTTTGAACAATGGGTTTCAACCCCTTGTTTCAAAATCCCAAACATCGTTTCGAACATTTGCATTTTGGTTTTCGAGTTTGATTTTTTAGTTTTCATGCCAGTATTTTATCTTTATATTATCTTCTTCTCTTTGCAAAACAACATCCACTTTTTTTGCAAGCTTACTATTATTTAACACACTTGTCACATTTGCTGTAAAAACACTTGAACATACTGTTAAATATCCTGTTTGTAGGAGAGCGTTCAATACTTGTATCTGTTCAGGAGTCAGCTGTTGATAACTATCTAAATTCGGGATAATACTCTCAAGTGTCTTGAAAGAATACAAATCCTCTTCTCCTCCGTTCTGGCTTCTGTAATCTAAAATTTGCTGCGCAAGCGTATCATCCATTCCCAAAGCAGCAAAGACTTCCTTTCCAGCAGTGTTTATATTAATCTTCCCATCTCCATAAATTGTGATATATGGGTTTAGCTTTTTAAATATCTCAGCCGTAATTCCCCTTATCAAATACATCTCCTCTAAACACTCAATTAAATCGTTTTTACAATTATAAGGTACACTTAACCCCTGATAAAAATCTTCTTCTCCATCTCCTAAAGAATTTGAATCAAGCCAGTCAACAATATAGTCTGCAATCACTGTATCTATATCAAGTATCTCAAGAATTTTTTTTACCTGGCTTAATCTAATTTCGTCTTGAACACCATTTTTAACAAGCTTATTAATATTTATCTTTCTCTCCTCGTCAATCATCCCATATATGCTAGTCATGTCTTTATTATCATCTTCAATCTGATAACTAACTGTTGTAAATGTGCCGTCTCCTACACCTGCATTCTTAAATGCCTCTGGATTATCACTCCATGAATCATTAAGGGAGTCGTATTCTTTATCTTTATTCAATTCATAACATGCTCTCTTGATACCTGCCTTACATACATATAAATTCTTGAGACTGCTGATATGATACTCAGTAAGCTTTATACCAACAGCTGTGTGATGAGCAAAACTAATTGCTAAAAGAGAAAGAATAGCTAAAATCCACAAGGTTATGATCAGAATTGAACCACGCCTATTCATACGTTATCCCCGTATCAAATATTGGAATTTCTGTTATTGCCTCAAGAATATTATCCTCTTTACTCTTAATTGACAATTTCACTGCATATGGCAGATTGGCTTCTTCCCATGAATCTTTCCATTCTTTCTCTACATTACAATAAGAAAAAGCTAGTTCTTGAATTCCAGAAACTAGCTCCCGTTTCTTAGTTTGCCCCCTTAAACTCTCAGGATATGTCTGGACATCTCTCATTATATTACCGCTATCTAAATAATAGCTAACTTTATAGATCTGAGTTATTAGATCCTTATCTTGATACACATCTTTTATCACTGGCATTGAAATACTGTGCTTTTCTCCCTCAAACTTAATCTCAGAGAATTTAGTCACGTTTCTCAGGTCTTTTGTCATCCTATTAAGTGCCATTTGCGAAGATTCCGGGAAACGTGTTTTCGCATCACCTTCATTCCATACCTTGATGCCTGAATACAAAGTGCTGTATACCGCGCTGACAATTACAGCAAAAATCAGAATTGCAATCAACAATTCCAATAATGTAAAGCCCCAACTATTTTCAGGCAAAGAGTTTGGGGAAATCCGAAATCCTAAATCCGAAATCCTAAACAAATTCAAAACTCTAATTTTCAAAATCCTAAACATTGTTTTGAGCATTTGTATTTTGGTAATTTTATATTGTTTCGTATTTCGTGCTTCGAATTTAGTGTTTTTTGTCATTTTTTTAGATATGTCGCGAGAGTTAATTTTTTTTCAATATTATTCTGATCCCATGACACGCTCAATATGGCTTCACTAAGGTCAGTATCTTCAATAACATTTGTATCCAGTTTCCATCTGTATTTCTCGTCTTTTCCATATGTATCTTCTAATCCGTTCTCTATATCCCACATCTTTTTTTCTAAATAAAAACCGGCACCTACGTAATTTACAATTGCTCTTGTCCCATTCAAACAGCTAATAAATGAATGTACGATGACTACTAAACCAAGAGATAAAACGGCTACTGTAATCATTACCTCAAAAAGAAGAAAACCTTTTGAATATCTTGACATAACCAGTGGTCTCTTTATTGGTTAAAGTATAAACTTCGCCATCTGCGCCTGATAAATGTACTGTTAATTCATCGGCTCTTCCATCCGGATAAAATACTGCATACGGTTCAGTACACTCCAGAAGTATATTTGGAGGGAACCTTCTTTTTCTACCAAGCTTATTATTTAGTGCAATAAATTTCTCTGGATTTAAGGGGTCTTTTGCTATACTGACCCAGTATTCTTTATTATTAACATCAAAATCTATCCTGTGAATTACCTGCTCCATAATTGCTCTCTCCTGCACATACTTAGTGAGCTTCGATATATCCCGACACAGGTTTCCAACCTGCAGGTTATCAAAAGTATGTCTAAATAAAGGAGTAGATATTGCTGTGAGAATACTGAGTATACTAATAACTAGAATCAACTCAATAAATGTAAGCCCCTTCTCCCGCATCTTCATTCGCTTGATGCACTCTCTTCCCAATTAGTAATATCATCCCCTCCGCCAACTACTCCGTCCGGTCCACAGGAGAAGAGGTCATAATCATCGCCATGCTCTCCAGGACACTTGTACTGATATGAATTGCCCCACGGATCCACTGGGATTCTTTTCTTAATATAAGGGCCCCTCCAGCTCTCAAGGTCTGAAGGTTTCCCCCGTAACGCATTAAGCCCCTCTTCAGATGTAGGATATCTACCATTATCCAGTTCAAATAGCTCCAAGGCTACTGCAATATTTGCTTCAATATCTGCCTTAGCTGCCGTAATCTTTGCTTGTTTGGACCTGCCTGCAAATCTTGGAGCTACCATTGCAACGAGTACGCCAATAATAATAACAACAAGCATAAGTTCTATTA
>JAHJDO010000026.1 GCA_018812485.1 bacterium
TAAAAATATATTTTTATATTCATAACAATACTCCTTGTTTATTTATTGTTTAGTAAATTCAATGCAACTTTTCCTAATAATCAACTCTGGCGGCAATTTTAAATCCATTGCTTTTTTACCTTCAATTAGAAACATAAGTTTTTCAGCAGACATCTCTCCTAGTTGTTCTTTTGCTTGATTAATTGTCGTAAGGGGTGGAATTAAGTGTTTTGTAACATCATCATTATTATAACCAATAACAGAGATATCCAGCGGGATTTTTATATTAGAGCAATGTGCCTTAAAATAGAACTCTATTGCAATCTCATCATTAGCTGCAAAAATTGCTTTAACGTCTCTATTGTTTTCTATGTTAGTTATTATATCTTCCATACTTGTTAGTATAACTTTCCCTCCAACTGAATTGATTTTTTGTTCGAAACCCCAATACCGTTTGTAATAATAACTATTCTTTATTTTCTTTATATTCTTTGCAGTAGACATAAGAAAGTAACTGTTTTTGTGTTTTAGGTTCAACAGATACTCAGCTGCAATGTATCCTCCATGAAAATCATCTGACATAACTGATACAACATTTTTATTTTCAACTTTTGTACGGAGTGAAACAACAGGGATATTCAAACTATTTATGTCTTTGGAATTATCATAATTATCTCTTGGATCTAAAATTATTCCATCCACTCCTCTACTAGCCAGATAATGCAAGTAATACTTCTCTTTATCTTTACTACTGTTTAAACACAGAATAATATTATAATTGTATTTCTCCAGTTCATGTTGAATTCCAGTTAGTATTTTATCAAAAAAAGATTTACTTGTTTCAGGAAATATAACGCCTATTAACCCGGTTCTTTTCTTAGCTAGCATTGATGCCGAAATATTTTTTCTGATAATTATGTTTTTTTGCGATAGATTTGACTTTTTTTACAGTCTCATTAGAAAATGGTATATTTGAACTTTTGTTATTTAATATGCGGGAAACAGTGAAAATGGAAACTTGAGCTTCTTTTGCTATGTTTTTTATAGTAACCATAAAAACCTAATGCACTAAACGTTTATATTATAACAAATTTAATAAATTTGTCAAGTCATTTTTGCTGACACAATAGGTTATATGACTAGATTAGTTTTTTATTTACGTTTTTTCTTTTAACAATGCTTTTCTATAAGACTCTGCCTTAAGATTATTAATCTCTTTAGCTTGAGCTCTTGTAAAAATTTTCATTTTGCCCAGTGACTTTGCCGCTACGAACGTTTTGCAGGCATCTTCAATGAGAAGTGTTCTATAATAAGCTTCCACTAAATTTGAGCCAACAGTCAAGAGCCCATGATTGCACATCAGGACAGCGTTATGTTCTTTTATAACTTTTTTTACCTCGTCTGCCAATTCTTTACCTGAAGGAATTACATATTTTATAGTTGGAATGTCGGAATCCACTAGGGCAACAAGATCTGGTGTAAAAGGTTTAAGCGTTATACCGAGCATTCCAACGGCAGTAGCAATAGGAGGATGAGTGTGGATTACTGCGGTTATATCTTTTCTCTCAAGATAACAACCTAAATGCATAGCGATTTCACATGTTGGTTTTTTACTTCCGTCGACAATCTTACCTGTTTTTAAATCAACTCCGATATAGTCTGACACCCTCGCTTCTTCAAAACAAATACCGCTGGCTTTCATATAAACAATATTGCCAGCTCTTGCGCTTATATTGCCGCCTGGACCTACAACCAGTCCTTTATCAGCAATCTTCTTACCAATTTCCACTAAGTGTTTTTTGATATTATCGTTTTTCATTTCTCCTTTTTCCTTTCTCCTTGGTTCTTTGCATTAAGGTATGATTATATAAAAAATACGCACCATCCATAAATATTTTTCTAATAGGGCTTAATTCTTTGGAATTAAAATCATCAACAAGTTTCTGCCCAAACTTGTTCATCTCTGTGCCTGCTATTATAGGAAAATTAAATTTTTTTGCAATCTCCACAGCTTTATAAAGTTTTTTCACTTTAATCCTTTTTTCTTTTTTATCCTTTATATTGTAGTTTCTATCAGGGATTATGTTCATCATTGAAATCCCCTTGCTAATTAATAAAGCAAGTAATTCTTCCAGCTTTTTCTCACCATCAGAGAGCCCATTAAGCCATGTTGCGCATGGTATTCCGCCTAATTCTGTTGTCATTTTATTTACTGTTTGAATCTCTGGGAAGGTCGCTGAGTCGGGTTTTATATAGGCAATCCCACCCTTTTTCATGAGCTTTGAACGAATTATTTCGCATAAAACATGGGGGTTATCCAGACTATTATTGATATCCTCTTCTTGGACGGGAAGTTTTGATATCCAATACCTGATGAAGCTTGCAGGGTTTTTAAAAACGTCCTTTGACTTATTATAAAAAGCTCTTAAGATGTGTCTTTCTGTGACGTTGCCATTGGGAGTCAGGGAAATAACATCTGTATCATATTTAACTCTGACGTCATCCAGATGTTCATTTAATATATCAACCATTTTCCTGGTTCGCATATGTGCTCGACAGGACATATCAGTTAATATTTTATAAATAGGGGATTCATGAGAGGGAAGTTTTGTAAATCCCACACCCATTAAGTAGTAGATTCCAGGCTCTCCGGGAGAATTTATCTCTTTATCTTTAAATTCCGGGATAAAAACCCTTGTTTCTATGCCAATAGATGCTCTTAGATTTAATAAGTCAGCTGCATAAAATAGCTCTTCAATTCCGTCCAGAACGTCAAAATCCACTATCTGGCAGAGTTTAATACCATTTTTTTTGCATAGCCATGCTATCTTTATTGGTGAATAGCCATATCCATTGAATGAGAAAAAGCTATGACAATGCATGTTTGAAATTTCTTTTTCCTCTGCCCACTTAACTTTCCCATCTTTTTTAAGCTTGATAAGTTCTAGTAGAGCGTTTTTTCTCACGTTTTTATCAAAATTATCAAGACGGATTTCGAGTTCTTCTATCATCTCATTTCCTGTCCACCAGTTACGTTTATGGCCTGACCTGTTATGTAAGAGGCCTCATCACTTGCCAGAAAAGCTACTACATTGAGAACATCGTCATAGGTACAACCCCTTCCTAATGGGACCTGTTCAATATATTTTTTTACGGTTTTATAACCACTTTTAAGGCGTTGCCTTTTTTATCCAGCATTTTTTCCATTGCTTCAACTGTATTTTCTAAAGGGAATGTATGTGTAACTATTTTATCCATAAGTATTTTTCTGCTTGCAATTAGCTCTAATGCTTCCTCAAATTGTGCCTTATTTGAAGCAAATGCGCCGTAAATAGAGACTTCTTTATAATGAATTATGTTTCCATCCAATTTTAAAACGGAATTCTGTTTCGGGAATCCGGCAAAAAAGCTTAATCTTCCTTTCATAGCCATTGCCCCTAAAAGATCTTCTGCTACTTTGCTAACGGAGCATGCGACTATTCCCACGTCAATACCTTCACCTTTAGTAATTTCTGATATATTCAGTATTAAATCAGTATCTTTAGTTGCAATATAATAGTCAAACCCAAATTCTTTTGCCTTTATGAGTCTTTCTGAAGAATATTCAGCCAGTATAACCTTTGCTCCTTTGGCTTTTGCCAATAGACCATGCATCAAACCAATGGGACCTGCTCCTACTATAGCAACATACTCACCTTTTTTAATATTTAGATAATTCTGGCCGTTTATTGCACAGGAAAGTGGTTCAACCATTGCAAGATGTTCATCTAAAATATGCTCCTCGGTTGTGACAGGGATTATAACGCTCTGTTTCACAGCATGGTCCTGAACTAATATGTATTCAGCAAAACCTCCAGGATAATAATATCCAATAGGCCTGTTATTGGCGCACATATTGTAGTTGCCTTCTCTGCAAGGTCTGCACTCTTTTTTTTGGCAGCCTATGGAAGTTACCAGAATTACTTTGCATCCAACCTCATATTCTGGATTTTTAACTTTAGAACCAATTTCTTCTATGATTCCTACGATCTCATGGCCTATAATAAATTTACCTTCACCATATCCTCGGATTTGGGGGACAAATCCTTTAGTGGTGTCTTTTGTCCCTTCGTACATTCTCCCATCTGTTCCACAAACAGCGCAAGCAGTAACTCTTATCAGTACATCTTCTGCTTTACAATCCGGTTTTGAAACGTTTTCTGTTTCCATATGTTTTGGTCTGTCTGTGTATAAAAAAACAGCTTTCATTTCTTGCATTTAGTTTCTCCTAATTCAGTTTTTAGATTTAAGGTTTTTGTATCTTTTATAAGCTTCTTCCCATATATCTGTTTGTTCAGGTTCATATTTAATGAGCTCAAACGAGTTTCGAACAATTTCTCTTGCCTGTTTAACGGATGAGAGCTCACCTGTTGCAATGGCTTGTATCAAGATATTACCAGTTGCTGTGGCTTCAACAGGGCCGGCAACAATATGTTTTTTAGTTGCATTCGCAGTGAGTTGACATAAAAGCTTATTTTGTATTCCTCCTCCAACAATGTGTAGCACATCTATTTTTCGCTGTCGCATTTCTTCAAGTTTTTCAAGAACCTGGCGATATTTAAAAGCTAGGCTTTCCATGACACAACGCAAGATGCTTCCTTTATCCGATGGAACTTTTTGATTTGTTTTGCGACAGTAGTTCTGTATTTTTTCCGGCATATTGCCCGGCTTCAAAAAAGTTATATCTTCGGGATCGATAAAACAGAGAAATGCTTTTGCCTTTTCTGCTTGTTTTGTTAAATCAGAGTAGGAAAGTTTTATGTTTTGTGATTCCCAGCTTCTTTTACATTCCTGAACCAGCCAGAGCCCCATGATATTTTTCAGAAAACGAAATGTATTGTTTACGCCTCCTTCATTAGTAAAATTATTTTTTAAGACTTTCTGATTTATCAATGGACTGCTTATTTCACATCCCATTAAAGACCATGTGCCCGAACTTAAAAATGCCCAGTTATCACCTTCAGCTGGAACAGCCGCAACTGCTGCAGCTGTATCATGCGACGCTGTAGCAATGACAGGTATTTGAGATATTTCCAATTCACAAGATATAGACGGTAGTAGTTTGCCTATAACTGTCCCAGGATTTACAATACGGGGCATTATTTTGCAGGGAATATCTAATCTTTCTAGAATTTCACCGCTCCATCTGTTCTTGCGCGGATCATAACATTGAGTGGTAGTAGCCAGGGTAAATTCCGCTGCTTTTTCTCCGGAAAAAAAATAGCTAAACAGGGCGGCTATCGGCAAGAGACAATCGCTCGATTGAAGAAGATAGGGCTGATTTATTCTCATCCATAGTAGTTGATAAAGTGTGTTTATTTGCATAAACTGGATACCTGTTCCTTCAAATACTTCTTCTCGTGACA
The DNA here is from genome assembly GCA_018812485.1 of bacterium. NCBI lineage: Bacteria > bacterium. The sequence continues at coordinate 5,385 of JAHJDO010000026.1, forward strand.
TTTTCTTGAAACATTCTTCCATCATTCCATCAGTCCGACTGTCCCGGTAATGCACAGGATTTTCTAATAAATGGTTATTTTTATCAATGAGTCCGAAATCTACGCCCCAGCTATCGAATGCAATTGCAGAGATTTTAGACTTAGAACACTTTCGCAGTCCTTTTTTTATCTCGTTAAAGAAATTTATGGCGTCCCAATAGAGGGTGTTATTAAGCCTTGTGCCTCCTGTAGTAAATCTATGTTTCTCTTCAAGAACTATTTTCTTACCATCGAATTTACCAAGCATTAACCGCCCGCTTTCTGCGCCTAGATCAACAGCTATGTAATTCTTGCTTTTCATCACGGTAAACCCCTTATCATTCGGACTCTGGCAACATTATGCCATAATTCTTTATTTATTTAAAACTAAATTTATGATATTCTTGTGTTATTAAAAGTGAGGGCAATGGTTATGTTGAGTGTTGTTGTTATGGCAGGAGGGAGCGGGGAGAGATTTTGGCCAAAGAGCAGGGAAAGAACGCCTAAGCAGTTATTGCCAATAGGTTCTAAGAATACCATGCTTCAGGAAACAGTAAAAAGAGCGCAAGCTCTAACTTCTTCAAAAAATATTTTTATAGTCACTCGAATTGGGTTAGAAAAGGAGATACATAAACAAGTTCCTCATATCCCAAAAAGGAATATTATAATTGAACCATTTGCTAGAAATACTGCGGCAGCAATAGGTCTTGCCAATTTAATTATTCGAAAAAGAGATAAAAAATCCATTACGGTTGTATTGCCAGCGGACCATATTATAAAAGATATTGGACAATTTAAAAAGACCATTACTACAGCTTGTATAACAGCTGAAGAAGGGTATCTTGTTACAATAGGGATAAAACCAAGCTATCCGGAAACTGGTTACGGATATATTCGCAGAGGAGATAGGATATTTACTGAGCATGATACTGGTGATACACCGGGTATTTTTAAGGTAGTTGAATTCAGAGAAAAGCCTGATTTGAAAACTGCAAGAGAGTATTTAAAGAAAGGTGAGTATTATTGGAACAGCGGTATGTTTGTATGGACAACTAAGTGCATAGAAGAAGCGTTTAAGGAATATATGCCTGAACTTTATGAGGCGCTAAAAGTTATAGGAAATTCTATTTCATTATTGCTCAGGGATGAAATTATGAAAGGGAAGTATGAGAGGCTAGAGAAGATCTCAATCGATTACGGAGTTATGGAGAGGGCGAAAAACGTAAGCGTTGTAGAAGGTCTCTTTGACTGGAATGATGTAGGCTCATGGCTCGCTTTGGAGAAAGTCTATAAAAAAGATGATGATAATAATATCGTTGTAGGAGATTATATAGGTATTGATACAAAGAATTGTATATTAATAGGGGATAAGAGTCCAATAACTGCTATAGGTGTTTCGGATTTAATCATTGTAAACACGGGAGATGTTGTACTGGTCTGCAAGAAAACAGAGGCACAGAAAGTAAAGGAATTATTAAAACAAATTAAGCAGAATAAAAAACTTTCCAAACTGGTTAAATAAATGCCAAATATTTGGATTCAATTCTCAATAGGCGCAATTATAATTATTCTTGCTGGTTTTAAGTTATCAAAATATGGGGATATAATTGCCGAAAAGACAGGTATTGGTCGGGCATGGGTAGGAATGATATTTTTAGCCGGTGCAACAGCGCTTCCTGAACTTTTCACTACATGCAGTTCCGTAGTTATTGAGAAAGCTCCTAATTTAGCCGCAGGCAATGTCCTTGGAAGTATCATATTTAATCTTTTTATAATCGCGATACTCGATATTATTCAAGGTCATGGACCAATTTTAAGGAAAGTAAATCTTGGGCTAATTTTACTCGGGGCAATTTCTGTGATTCTCTCAGTAGTCGCAGTTTTAGGCATGTTATTGAAAGATGCAATGTCAGTCTTTTCTATAGGTCCTGCAAGTTTCTTGATAATAGGAATATATTTAGTAGGCATGCGTCTTTCATTCAGATATCAATATCGTAATTCTGATGAACATCATTCTGATGAATCTCAGGATAGGGAAGTGGCAGAAGAAAAAAAATATGAGAATGTTTCCGTTGCAAAGACAATTTTTGGCTATCTGTTTTGTGCAGCAGCTATTTTTGGAGGAAGTATATGGGTTGCTCATACTGCTAAACTTATAGCCGTAGGAACCGGATTAGGGGAAACTTTTGTTGGCAGCCTTTTCCTTGCGATAGTAACATCTCTTCCTGAACTCATGGCAACAATAGGAGCAGTTAAAATGGGGCTCTTTGATATGGCGATTGGGAATATATTTGGAAGCAACATGCTTAATATAGTGTTTTTGTCAATCAGCGATGTCTTATTCAGAACAGGTTCTATATATGCCTATCTATCTTCTACGCATATTCTGACAGCAGTTATGGGAATTCTTTTAACAATGATTGTGATAATTGGGATCATTTATCGCTCAAAAAAATCCTTTCTTAAGCTTGGCTGGGACGCAATAGCTATAACTATAGTATATATTGCCAGTACGTATATGATATTTAAGTTGAGGTAAATATAAAACAACAAGGAGGGTAAGATGGACTTAAAAAATCTGATTCGGGATGTACCTGATTTCCCAAAGAAGGGAATAATTTTTAAAGATATAACTACGTTACTTAAGGATAAGGATGCGCTTAAAGAAGTAGTTGATAAACTTGCAGAAGAATGCGAGGGAAAAAAGATTGATATTGTAGTTGCTGTAGAAGCAAGAGGTTTTATATTCGGCGGAGCGTTGGCATACAAGCTTGGAGCAGGGTTTGTTCCGCTCAGAAAGCCGGGAAAACTTCCATACAAGACAATAAAGGAGACATATGATCTGGAATATGGCACTGATACATTGGAAATACATGAAGACGCAATAAAACATGGAGATAGTGTTCTCATTATAGATGACCTTCTTGCAACAGGCGGAACAAGTTTGGCAACAGTTAAACTTGTTGAGAAACTTGGCGGAAATGTATCAAAGATCGTGTTTCTTATAGACCTTACGTTTCTGAAAGGTGCTGAGAAACTTGAAGGATATGAAGTAAGTTCATTGATAAAATATTGAGCGAATATGCGCCTGTAGCTCAGTAATGGATAGAGCAAGGGATTCCTAATCCCTGTGTCGGAGGTTCGAATCCTCTCAGGCGTACCAGATTTAGGTAAGTTGAAAACATAAGTTTTTTGTGATATAAACTTCTGTGAGTTTTTAGGGCGATTAACTCAGCGGGAGAGTGCTACTTTCACAGAGTAGAAGCCACTGGTTCAAACCCAGTATCGCCCACTGTGAAATGACTGTAGCTTTTTTAGAGGAGATTGAATATGAAATGTGATACGTGTGGTAAGGAGGTTCTCAAGGTAAAGAGGATTGTTCTTGAGAAAGGCTATGATAGGACACAAGCAAGAGCGATTTATAATTGTGAGGAGTGTTATAGGAAGAAGGAGGCTGACATAGAGAAGCATACTCAAGGTAAAGGTAAATGACAGAACTAGAGAATGATATTAAATTACTAGTCAATGTCCAAGATTTAGATGTGCAAATACAAAATTTAGATACAGAGATAAAAAGAATACCCGAAGAAATGGAGGCTCATTATAGGAGTTTTAAGGCAAAGAAAGACGAGTTAGCAGTTTTAGAGTCAGAGCTTGTGGAGATTCAGAAGAATAGAAAATTGAAAGAGGTCGAACTTGACAGTGGTACAGAAGCAATAAAGAAATATAAAACACAACAGTATTCTGTTAAGACGAATAAAGAATATACTTCTTTGCAGCATGAGATTGGACAAATACAAGAGAAAAATTCTATATTAGAAGATGAGATACTCTCATTAATGGAACAATCAGATGCAGCGCATGAGGATATAGAAAAAAAGGCAGGAGAGATTAAGCTGGAGAATGGAAAACTTGAACAGGAAGAGCAGGAGAATAAGAGGAAAATAGCCCGGTTTGAACAGGAGCTTCAAAAAAGGCAAGAAGATCGAAAGAATTTAGTTAAAACTGTAAGTAGTGCTATTGTAGCCAAGTATGAAAGAATTAGAGATTTGAAGAATGGAGTGGGTATTGTGAATATTAGTGATGGAACATGTGGAGGCTGTCATATGGAATTACCTCCACAGATTATAAATAATACAAAGGCTGGTAACGGAGTTGCTGTATGTGAAAGGTGTTCGCGTATACTGTATATAAAGGAAGATAATTAGATGAAGGAGTTAACTATATACGTTGATGGGGCATCGGCTGGTAATCCGGGGAAAGCAGGTATAGGTATTGTGTTTTTTTGTGAGGGAAAGAAAATAAAGGAATATTCTCAATACATAGGAGTTACAACAAATAATGTGGTTGAGTACATGGCTGTAATTTTTGCCATGCAAGAAGCTCTGATTATGAGAGTGCAGAATATTACTGTTTTTACAGATAGCGAGCTTATTACAAGGCAGATACAAGGCAAATACAAAGTCAAGGATAATACCCTGTTTCGTTTACATATGCAGGTTCAACATCTAAAAAACGGTTTTAAAAAGTTTAACATCTCACATATAGAACGTACTAGTAATAAGGAAGCTGATAAATTAGCAAGCAGGTCGGTTGACCGCCTCGATGTATGTCGGGGAGGAAAGTCCGGGCTCCAGAGAGCAAGGTGTCCCATAACCTGGGATGGAAGCGATTCCAAGGAAAGTGCAACAGAAAGAAAACTTCCAAGCGCCTAGTTGGGTGTTTGGTAAAGTTGAAATGGTGTGGTAAGAGCACACCGATCTGATAGCGATATCAGACGCATGGTAAACCCCATCTGGAGAAAGGCTAAGTAAGAGGGAAGAGACTGCTCGTCTCAATTTAACCCTCGGGTAAACCGCTAGATAACGATGGCAACGTCGGTGCAAGATAGATGGTCAACTATTACAGAACCCGGCTTATAGACCTGCTTATCTTATTTTCTATAGAGTCCATGTTTGCATATATAATCTTCAACACTCTCAGGCAATAAGTATTTTATCGGAGCGCCTGATTTTATTCTCTTTCGAATGTCGGAAGAAGAGATTGCAAGATAGGTAATCTCCATCATTTCGGTATATTTCTTGAAAACATGTTTTGCTTTTTTAACGTCATATCCCGGACGAGACGTTACTATAAACCTACACATTCTCAAAAGCGCATCAGGAGATGCCCAGCTATCTATTTCCAAAAAAGCATCTGTGCCTATTATGAAATATATATTAACACCTCTGCCATATTTTTTTACAAATGCTTTAATCGTATCTATAGTATATGATGTGCCTCCTCTTTTTATTTCAATGTCTGAATCCTCAAACAAAGGATTACCAGCTATTGCTAATTTTATCATCTTAAGACGATGATGAGCCTCAGCAAGATTGGAAGTATTTTTGAGGGGATTAAGGGCTGAAGGAATAAATATTACCTTGTCAAGTTTGAATTTATTGCAAACCTCGGAAGCGCTTACAAGATGCCCATAATGAATGGGATTAAAAGTACCGCCCATAATAGCAATGCGCATTATATTCGCACCTGGCCATTGCCGAATATAAGATATTTATAGGTTGTGAGTTCTTCCAGTCCCATAGGCCCTCTAGCATGCAATTTGCCTGTACTTATACCAATTTCAGCGCCTAATCCAAATTCGCCGCCATCAGTAAATCGAGTAGATGAGTTGACATATACAGTAGCAGAATCTATTTCTTTCAGAAACCTATCTGCAGATGAACTATCTTTTGTAATTATAGCGTCAGAATGGCAGGATCCGTATTTATTAATGTGATTGATCGCCTCTTGTTCTGAGGACACTATCTTGATGGAAAGTATTAAGTCAAGATATTCAGTCGCCCAATCTTTCTCTTTCGCTAGTTTTGCCTCAGGGACAATTCCTTTGGTTTTTCTACAGCCTCTTATTTCAACGCCTGCATTCCTGAACATATCTATCATCTGAGGCAGAAAGACCTTGGCGATATCTTTATGAACAAGAAGCGTCTCCATTGCATTACATACTCCCGGACGCTGGACCTTCGCATTAAAACACACAGCTTTCGCAACATCAATATCTGCATGTTTATCAACATAAGTATGGCATATTCCGTCGCTATGTTTAATGACGGGAATAGTAGAGTTCTTAGCAACAAATTGTATAAGGTCAGCACCTCCGCGTGGAATTATAAGATCAATATATTTATCCATTTTTAACATGCGATTCACCATTTTACGATCAGTGCTTTTTATCATTTGAATGGAACTAGGAGGAACTTTTGTTTTCCGCAGACTATTTATCATTATTTGATATAAGGCAATATTTGAATTTATAGATTCTTTTCCTCCGCGAAGGATTACAGCGTTACCAGCTTTTAGACAAAGGCTTGCTGCATCCACAGTGACATTAGGCCGGGATTCATAAATTATAGCAATAACTCCAATAGGTACGCTTACCTTTTCTATTCTTAATTTATTTGGCCTGGTTGTCTTGCTAAGTATTCTGCCAACAGGGTCTGGGAGTTTAGTTAGTTTTTTTAGAGATTCACAAATATTTTTTATTCGCTGTGGAGTTAAAGTTAGACGGTCTATTAAAGCAGGAGACAGGTTATTTTCCTTTGCGCGTTTGATATCAATGATATTCGCAGATAAAATTTTAGATTTGTTTTTTCCAATATCATTGGCAATAGCCAGAAGAGCTTTGTTTTTTTCTTCTGTTGAAAGAGTTGCCAATACTCTTGATGCATCTTTTGCACTTTGAGCGATTTTTATCAGGTTTTTAGCCATATGTTTTTACCGATTTCAAACCACAGTGTTCTTCAATCGGGTCAAAATCTCTGTCATTATGGAGAAGGGGTGTCTTGTGCTCGATTGCGACTGAGGCAATCATGCAATCAACAGATTTTCGAATGGTAATTCCTCTACTACGGAGTGATCGGTAAATTTCTGCTGATTTAATAAAGGTGGTATGTGTCATAGGAAGAAAAATTAACTTATCAAACAAATTCTTTGTTTTTTCATAATCTCTTTCTTTCTGAATGCCCTGAAGAACTTCTGTTAAAATTATACCGCAAATGCAGAGATCATCCCTTTGTCTAATAAAAGATTCCAACACTGAAACATGTGGTTCTCGGCAATCTCTAAAGAAATCAATCCATACAGTTGTATCGACTATGATCATTATGTGCTACTACGTCCCTGACGCCAGGTTGCTAAATCTCCATTCCAGACAATCTTTCCTCTAAGTTCAAGAATTTTTGACTGAGACTCATGTCTAAGTAGCTCATGTAACGCATAATCAATTAATGTTCTGTAAGTCTTTATTCCTGTTACTTTCCGGCAGTTAGTAACAAGTTTGTCGTCAAGAACAACATTCGTTCGTCCCATAATAATTACCTCCAGTTTATCATACACATAATACTAGTAAAACAGGTGTATTGCAAGAGAAAAAATCCAGTGGTAATGTAAAATATTTTATGCAAAAGTAATTGAGATAGGAAAAAGAAAGGGCTATCCTCTCTCCTAAGAAAAAAACAGAATCCCGAGAAAGTATCGGGAAAAAGGAGAAGAGAGAATGCGCCCAGGAAAATATGATA
>JAHJDO010000027.1 GCA_018812485.1 bacterium
AACTATGTCTTAATCCGCCCAATTTCTTCTGAAATTCTCTCCAAATCCTTTTTTCTGCTTTCAATGTGCATTTTTATCTTTTTTTATTCTACTTCTCTTCTTCTATCTTTCTTTAATTTCCCATTTTGCAGGACTCTATTTTCATTTTTTGCTTTAACACTTTCTGCTATTTCTTTCTTATATTCTTTCACCTTCTCTTTTATTTCTGAGAATTTGACTCCCAAGATTTGTGCAGCTAAAATCCCTGCGTTCTTAGCTCCTGCCTTGCCAACAGCTACAGTTGCAACTGGCACGCCAGACGGCATCTGAACTATGGACAAGAGAGAATCCAATCCTCCAGACAACTGCGTTTGCATAGGGACGCCTATCACTGGAAGTGGAGTAAGTGAAGCAATTACACCTGCTAAATGCGCTGCTCCACCTGCACCGGCAATGATTACCTCTAAACCTCGTTCTTCAGCACTAGAGGCATACTCATGAGCCCTTTGTGGCGTGCGGTGAGCCGAAATAATGTTTATCTCATAAACTATACCAAATTTATCGAAAATATTAGCTGTCTCTTGCATCACCGGCAAATCAGAATCACTGCCCATAACGATTCCTACAAGAATCTTCTTATCCATTTTTGTTGACCTCCTCTTTTTTACTATTGACATTCCCCCTAATCCAAATAGCTGCTTCATAAATATCATTGGCAATAAAATCAGGCTCCTTTGACAATTCCTGTCTATGTTTCTTGCCATGGCCTGTCAACAGATATACAGAACCTGCCCCGACTCTGGCTGCCATTTCTATATCATGCGGATGATCACCTATCATATAAGAATTTACCAAATCAATATCATAATTTTTCTCCGCTTGCCTTAAGAAATATGGGCTGGGTTTGCGGCAGATACAATTTTTTTCTTTTGTATGCGGACAATAATAAATGTGTTTTATGGTGATGTCCTCATCTTTAAGAAGTGTTTCAAAATATTTGTTAAATTGTAGGAACTCTTCCTCACTAAAAACTTTCTTCCCAATTCCTGACTGGTTAGTAACAATAAAAAGTAAAAATCTTTCCTGTAAAATCTTTAACGCCTTAATAGCGCCAGAAATAAAGATAAGTTTTTCGGGAGAACAAAAATCTCCCACATCTTCATTTATTGTTCCGTCTCTGTCTAAAAATACCGCCTTATTCATTTTTATATCCAGATTAATCTTTTTGGTAATTTCATTTTGCTTTAGGAAGATTAGGTGGTTTTAAAAACAAAAACGTGATTACACCTCCTGCTGCGGCTAATATACCTGCAACAGTAAAGGCAAATAGGTAACTCCCTGTTGCATCGTAGACTACCCCTCCAAGCCAGGGGCCTGCAAAACTCCCCGCCCCATAGCCTATAAATACCAATCTATAATTTATTCCAAAATCCTTTGCTCCAAAAAAATCTCCGGTAGCTGCCGGATACACCGCCAGAAAACCTCCAAAGCATAACCCAATAACTCCTGCTGTCGCATAAAGAGCAAAAAGTGTCGTCATGTGGGGCAAGAGAATCATCCCCAGCGCCATAATAAGAAAAAGAACAACTATGATATTCTTTCTTCCAATTTTATCAGAAAGAGCGCCAAAAAATATTCTTCCTATGCCATTAAAAATAGCTAAAATCGTTAGATTAAAAGCCGCCTGCATAGCTGTGTGGCCAATATCATTGGCAAATGCAGTTAGATGTCCGATTGCCATCATTCCTGCTAACATTGATAAAAAATATGTCACAAATACCAACTTAAATGTTGAAGTTTTCAGCATCTCCATGAGAGAAAAATCACTAGAGCTAATTTTAAGCCCGACTCTTTTTTGCGCTGCCCATCCCGGAGGACTCCAATTGGCAGGAGGCGCTTTTAGAAGCTGTGCCGCGCCTACGATAATTACTCCAAAACCGGCGCCATAGATTAACATAGTCGTTCTCCAGCCATACAACTCAATGAACCGCGCTGCCAGAGGCGCAAGAAAAGCTGACCCGAAGCCAAATCCAAATATAACAATCCCTGTTACTAGCCCTCTTTTATCCGGGAACCATTTCACTCCTGTGGATATCGCAGGCAGATAACCCAATCCTGTGCCAATACCCGCTAACAGACCATAGCTAATGTATAACCACCATAGGGATTGTGTAAAATATGCCAGAACCCAGCCTAAACATACAAATGCCCCGCCTAAAGTAGCGGTAACTCTCGGACCATATCTTTTCTCGCACATACCACCAACCACCATAAATACAGAAAAGACAAGAAGCAATATTGACACGGCTAGAGAAGTTTCTCCTCTGCCCCAACCAAATTCTTTGGCAATAGGCATAAGAAATACTCCCCATGCATAGGCTACGCCAAGGCACATAATAATCAAAACCCCGCCTATTACCACAAACCAGCGATGTTCTAGCTTTTTTTCAGTCACCTTTTCTTCCTCTCCGTCACAGAAAAAGCTTTTACTTTTTTACCAAGCTTTCCAGACCTAGTTCCTAGAATGAAAACCATAAAAACCCAATAATTAAAAAGAACATATTTTTAACTGACAGGCCTCCTGTCCTTTTATAAAGCAAAACTCCGGAGGCAAGTATTAAACCGGGAAAAAAGGCATAATTAATAGAGGTAAAGTTCTGCAGAAAAAAATGTATCATATTGGACATAAGCAAAATTGCTAAACTAATGCCGGCAAATAATGGAATAAATAATCTGGAATTTATATCCTTTATATTTTTACTTGCTTTTCCAAAATCGCCCTTCAAAAAATACAGAATAAATTTAAAATTTATTTTACTTAGCGAATGAAGCAATCTTTCATAAATGCCAGTAATCAGCGCAATTGTTCCGCCGGAAATACCGGGTATTATATCTGCTGTCCCCATACATAACCCCTTTAAAAATATAGTCAGTGTCTCATTTAGCTTCATATTATCCGTTCAATTTAATTTTTATTCCACCTTACACTATGCCAACGCGTTTCCTCTCCGCCGATAGAATACAATTCCTCAATTCCTCAATATCCACAGCCTTTAACCAATTCTTATCAAAGTCTTTATCCTGAGCAATCTGGGCAATAGCTGCCAGAGCACGGAGATAGAAATTGCGTTCATCAGGAGGGCCAACCAGAACAAACACGGTATGAACTCCCCTGGATACATCAGGAAAGATAACTCCTTCTGGACAACGAACCAAAAGAATGTCAAATTCCTGAATTCCTCTGGCAATGGCATGTGGTATGGCAAGTCCATGAGAGATCACGGTGCTGACCTGTTTCTCTCTTTCCATCAATAGATTAAAGAGTGTCTTCTTGTCTATACCTACCCGCCTGGAGAGCATGGCCGATACCATCTTAAACATCTCTTTTAAAGATATAGAGCGGTCTATATCCAAAATCTCGCATTTTTTTATCAGACGGTCAAACCTACCCTCAACAATCCCTCTCTGCTCGATTACAATCTCCCTTAATTCATCGCGCAGCGTATCGTCTCTTAACTCTTTGGGAATAATGCGCTCTACAGTATGTATGCGGGCAGAAGCTTTTATCAATCGCCTTCTTATGAGCTTCTCAAGTTCAACAGCTAAAAACCCTGCCGGGGTAATTAAAAGTATAACTAACCACCACTCAGGAGGGAAAGGCACTGTTTTAAATGGACTAACTCCAAATAAAGGAAGAGAATAGACCAATAGAACTTGCAGTCCTAAAGTTGTCCCCGCGCCTATAAGCACCTATTTATTTGAGAAGGGGCTAAAGGTAAATGCCGAGCCTCTTACTGATCTGGCGGTAAACAGGTAACAAACTTCTACAAAGATCAGCGTGGTGAATGCGGCTGTCCCTGCCTGAGCAAAATCACGCAGAGACAAATAAACGAGACTGAATACAGTAAATACTGCGCTTGTCTCCGCAATAGATACTAAGCCAACCCTCTGGAGAAAAAAGGCATTAGCCAATGGCTCGCTAATGTCACGGGGAGGCATATCAAGTATCCCCTTCTCTTTTACTTCCATGGCTAAAGGTATGGCGCAAGCAAGGGCTATAATCAAATTTACCCATAGGATTTGTATCGGTTCTAAGGGAAGACGTTCGGCAAAAATAGGTATAAACGGGGAGAGCAATATTGCTCCCATCATCACCATAACCTGGCCGCCGTTTGTAGGAAGTAAATACAGAATAACCTTCCAGATGTTGTTGAAAATATGTCTGCCTTCTTCTATTGCGGCGACAATACTGGCGAAATTATCATCAGTCAAGACCATATCAGAGGATTCTTTACTTACCTCAGTGCCGGTTATTCCCATAGATATTCCTATGTCCGCTCTCTTTAGCGCTGGAGCATCGTTTACCCCATCGCCGGTAACAGCAACAATCTCGCCTCTTTTATGCAGCTGTTCTACTATCCTAAACTTGTGTTCAGGAGCAACCCTAGCATACACTGATACTTTATCCACAACCTCAGATAATTCTATATCGTTCATTCTTTGTATCTCTGCCCCGCTCAAAACCCTTTCCTCCCCTTCGCCTATCCTTAATTCTCCGGCAATAGCTTTTGCCGTCTGCGCATGGTCGCCGGTTATCATCACTACTCTTACCCCTGCTCCCTTACATTTCCTGACTGCTTCTATCGCTTCTTCTCTGCACGGGTCTATCATTCCCTGAAGCCCGAGAAAAGTTAGCCCATCCAAATCTTCTTCTGGAGTGAGTGATGTCTTCTCCTTATCCACAACTTTATAACCCATACCAAGCACACGAAGAGCGTCTTTCGCCATCTCATCCGATTTAGATAGTATTTTTTCGATCACTAAAGGCTCAATATCCCCATCTATTAACTGGTTTTGACACATCCTTAAAACCCTCTCCGGTGAGCCCTTTACATAAACAATGTTTTCCTCTTCTCCTTTGTGCAGAGTAGCCATATATTGCTCCTCCGGCTCAAAAGGTATTTCATCTAATCTTGGAAGTTTTCCCGTAATACCGGCTTTAGCTGCAGAAACAATCAAAGCTCCTTCAGTAGGGTCGCCTTTGATGCTATATAATCCTTGCTCGCTTTCCTCAAGCAGAGCATTGTTACAGAGGCAGCCTGCCCGCATAGTCTCTATCAATTCTTTACTTAATTCTACCAAGCCATGCGCCTTATCGCTTAGAAGAACCTCTCCCTTAGGTTCATAACCAACACCGCTTAAACGGTAATCTTTTCCCCCGGAGTATATCCTGGTTACGGTCATCTCGTTGCGGGTAAGAGTTCCTGTCTTATCGGAGCAAATAACTGTAGTGCATCCTAAAGTTTCTGCTGCCGGCAGCCGCCGGATAAGTGCGTGGCGTCGGGCCATAGATATTGTACAAAAGGCAAAAGTGGTAAGTACCGCTGCTGGCAGCCCTTCGGGGATCCCTGCAACAATTAGCCCTATGGTAGTCAGGAACATATGCACAGCCCCATAGCCGAATGCTAATCCCACAATAAAATTAATCACACCCAGTATAGGGATGACAATGATAAAAAACCTGGTAAAGCTGGCTATTTTCTTCATTATTGGTGGGGTGACTCTTTCAGTCTCTTGCATTATTCCCGCAATCTTACCTATCTCTGTCTGCTCTCCTGTTCCTACAACAACGCCCTCTCCCCGGCCACGTGTAACAAAGGTGCCACTGAAACATATACAGCGCTGTTTCTCAAGGGTCAAATCTGGTTTTGAAATAGGGCTAACGTTTTTTGCTACCGGCAATGACTCTCCAGTAAGCATTGCCTCATTTATGTTCAGGTTTTTTGCCGAGAATAGACGTAAATCAGCCGGAACACGATTACCGCCTTCAAGCAGAACCACATCACCAGGAACTAATTCTCTTGCAGGAATAATCTTTTTCTTCCCGTCCCGAAACACAGTACACTCCGGCACCATCATCTTTTTCAGGGCTTCTAAAGCGGTCTCGGCCTTTCCTTCCTGAATAAAACCTATTGTTACCGTGCCCAAAACCACAGCTAGGATAACTCCCATGTCCATAAATTTACCGAGAAAAAAGCAGACAATAGCAGCAAATATCAGCATATAAAGCAAAGGATTATGAAACTGGATAAAAAATCGGATAAGAGGATTGCGACTCTTAACCTTCAGTTCATTATACCCATATTTCTCATGCCTTGCCTTTGCCTCATTAGAGATAAGACCACTGTTAGTAGAGTCTAATGCTTCAAATACATCCTCAATTGACAACTGATACCAGCTTTTTCCATTCAGCAACATACTTGCCTCCTCTTTCACCTCAGTAAATCGTCTTCTTTTAACCTCAGCCTCAAAAGATTTTTGTTATCATCTGGATATCTTTAGTATCTTATATTTTAAAATCCCAGCGGGAACCTTAATCTCAACTGTCTCATTTTTCTTATGCCCCAATAAGTCTTGAGCTACTGGAGAAGAAATAGAAATCTTACCTTGTGAAAAATCTGCCTCTACTTCTGATACCAGAGTATATTGAAGTTTTTCTCCTGAGTCTAAATCCTTTAATTTTACTATTGCTCCTATTAACACCCTATCCGCAGGAATATTTTCATAATCAATAATTTGTCCGCGGCTTAGTTTATCTTCTAACTCAGCAATTCTTGCCTCATTTAAGCCTTGGGCATTTTTAGCTGCGTCATATTCCGAATTTTCGCTTATATCTCCATGCTTTCGAGCTATTCCTATCTCCTTAGATAGTTCTCTGCGCCGCACAGTCTTTAAATATTCCAGTTTCTCTCTTAACTTCTCATAACCTTCCCTGGTTAAATAGATATCTTGTGTGCTCATTCCTAATCTCCTTAATTCTTTACTTGATTAGTCCTGCCAGATTTTTTCTAAATCCTTATCTAATGTAAAAATCTCAATGCGCTCGCCTGTCTCTGCATCAAAACTTGAGTGGATGTCAATCACCTCGGCATTAGTTAGGTTCTTAATCATTGTTTCTAAAAGGGGCTTCGCTCTTTCTATAAGTTTTGCTTTTAGTTCCTCTAGCAACTTTACCCCTTCTTGATTCCTGGCCAAATTTCTTTCTGCAGGAGGCAGGATTCCCTTGAATCTAATTATTATTGTGTCACCCACTACTTGCGTAATCACTTGCTCAGCCTGCTCGCCCATCTGCTCTTTTAAAAATTTGGTCATTTCCTCGCTTACCGCAGACTCAATCTCTTGCTTTGATTTTCCATTCATCTTAAGTTCCCTCCTTTTGTTCAAAAGGACTGATCTGTTCTTTATAACCTAAACAACTATTTTTCAACCTTTCTATTAAGACTTCTCTTTGCTCTTCTATCTTCAACCCCATGGTTTCTATCTTTAAAGAAGCCTGAAAAACACCGCGCGCTGTATCCATAATAAGATCCATTAAATGCATACACCCTTCTGAACCGCCAATAACCTCTTTTACCTTGCTGTAAAAGCCATCTTGTATTTTTACACCTTTTAACTTCTTTATCTTTGGCACTGTTTTAAGGCATGTTTCGTACGGAACTTTTGTCATCTTTGCTTTGATGTCTAATATCTTTAAATCATTTTTATTTGCTATTATAGTTACTTTTATTCTGTGCTGGCTATCTAACATTTCTGTCTCTGCTTTTATTTTATTGTTACTTACCAACTTAGCACTAATTGTTTTTGTCCGCTTGAATAAACTCATATCTCACCTGTCTCATCTCTATTAATATTTCCTTTATGCCTTTTATAGATAGGGCATTTGGTTAGACAGAACTCATACACCCTATCTTCAGGAAGCTCAGAGGCCTCTGTATGCTCAATCCTGGAGCAATGAATTTTATGTTTAAAAACCGGACAATAGATTTTTTCTGGATAGTCCTTATTAGACATTTCTATCCCATTAAAGCTCTTTATCCGTAATCATTTTAAGGGCCTGTATATATTTCTGGGTTGTTTTTTTAACTATTTCTTCAGGTAACTCCGGACCAGGTGATTTTTTATTCCAATCCAGTGTTTCCAAATAGTCACGGACAAATTGTTTATCAAAACTAGGCTGGCTTTTGCCAGGTTCGTATTTTTCTTTTGGCCAGAAGCGAGATGAATCAGGTGTGAGCACTTCATCTATTAAAGTAATCTCGCCATTTACTTCGCCGAATTCAAATTTTGTGTCGGCGATAATTATGCCTTTTGATTCTGCATATCTACTCGCTTTTTCATACAGAGTCATGCTTATATCTTTTAATTTCGTAGTAATGTCTTTCCCGACCATTTTCTCAACACATTCTTGGGTTACATTTACATCGTGCCCCACATCTTCCTTTGTTGCCGGAGTAAAAATTAGTTCGGGCAACTTGTCTGATTCTTTAAGTCCTTTAGGTAAC
This sequence comes from bacterium, assembly GCA_018812485.1. Lineage (NCBI taxonomy): Bacteria > bacterium. The sequence goes on from JAHJDO010000027.1 coordinate 8,322, forward strand.
TTTATGCCGCAGATAGATTGAGTTTTCTGATATTCTTTCCAGCCAGAACCTGAGAGATATCCTCTCACTACACATTCAATTGGCATAGGCTTTGCCTTCTTTACTAACATTGCGCGACCTTGTAATGTTTCTTTATACTTTAGTAACCTTTTAGGAAAATCATCGACATGGGCTGTGATCAAGTGATTTTGGACAATATTTTTGGTGAACTCAAACCAGAATACAGAAAGTGCAGTCAGAACCTTTCCTTTATTAGGAATAACTGTAGGCAGAACAACATCAAAACAGGATATACGGTCTGTTGAGATAATTAACAGTTTATCTTGCAGATCATAGACATCTCTCACCTTTCCTCTTTTAAAAAATTCAATGTCTCCAAGCCTTGAAAATCTCAGTGTATCATTGCCCATATTGAATACCTCCTTATGTTCTTCCATTTATCCTTACACGAAGTTTAATTACTCCAGTTCCAAGCTTTCAGGAGAAATATAGTCACCAAAGTGCTTTTGTGCTTGAAGTAAGCGATCCCGCTGCTGACTAAGCACCTCAAAGAGCGCCTGTGGTGCATCAGCAAGGTTCTCTCGATGAAATCTCTCCACCCGTTCAAGTTTGGCTAAATTTTCAGGAACGCGAATGGTGAATTGCTTAATGTAGTCTTCCTTTGCGTAATCCTTATCCAAAACCTGCTTGAAAAGAATACGCAGGTTCTCATATTTAGGAATCCAGCCCGTAGGACCCTTTATCGCATACACCTCATTATGCACACGCAGCTCCATCCACTTCACCCATACATGCTTGTCCCGAACACCGTTTAAGAATTTGCCTTCTTTATCTCGAAGAAAATAGTTAACGCCAAAGACAAGAGATGTTTTCTTAAGTTTCTTACCAAATTCTAAGTTATTGCGGATATACTTACCTAAAAGAATAGAGATAAAATCCTGAATGCTCATAAGATTTATCTCAGGGACGCCCTCTTTGCCAATAGTGGCAAAGGTTGTTTCTGTTTCTAATGCAGCGCCATAGGCAATAATACCATGCTCCCAATTAAAACTCTGCTGCACCGGCACATAGCTTTTTGCATCGCGGCCGCCATACATTATGCCGTCTAATGCCACGCCCTTTGGATTATCTAATTCAGGATCAACATTCTCTAAAACTCCCAAATCTACAGCGTAACGAGCATTTTTGTGTGCCGGAGGAATTTTGTTGCCTTTATTATCAGTTTTGCCCTCCTGCCAATTTCCGGAAAAATTTACTCCTTCTTTAGGAAGCGCGCAATCCATACCTAACCAATATGGCCTGCCATCCTTTACCAGAATATTGGAAAAGATTACCTCACCAGGCGTAGTAAGTACTTTATGGATAGCAGGATCATCGGCAGAATTAACATTCTGGATAATGCCGAAGATTCCGGCTTCAGCATTCACTGCTTGGGCACAATCATCAATATTGCGAAAGTAGGCAATATCATCACCCACAATAGTTTCGCCAGAAAGCATTGCTGTAGAAGTCTTGCCGCAGGCACTGGGAAAAGCCCCTGCTAAATAGGTCTTGCGGCCATTCGGGCCGTGAACCCCCATTAAGAGCATATGTTCAGCAAGCCAACCTTCTTTGTCTGCTTTGCGAATGGTAA
>JAHJDO010000028.1 GCA_018812485.1 bacterium
ATTTTCTTCTCCAAAAGGGAGGGTTTTTTTCAATGAAGAGGGAGCGCAATATAATTCTGATATTAATTCAAATAAAGGCATCTTAGTAATAACTGCAGAAAATGCAGGATTAAAAATAACAAGATCATTTTCTGGAGTGATTACCCCGGATTTTGCAAAAATGAAAGCAATTGAAAACTTTTTTCAGGATCACTCGAATGGATGCATACAGGTGTATAAGATTATGGAATCTGCTAATACAAATGTAGTTATATCCTTATTTACTGATCAATATTGTGAAACGGAAGCAAAAAAATCATTTACAATTGAGCAAGTAGAGATACAGACAAGTGGAAATATTGAAGAATTATTAGAAGGAGTTGCACAAACAGTTGAGCGTACAGTTCCACCTGGCAGAATCATTTCAGATGAATGTCCAATACAATCCTGGGGCATTCCTTATAAAGAGGTGGCCAATGAATTTATGGATGATCCTCAAAAATTGCATGAAGGAGTATATTATAAAAAACAATTCTATGTGAATGAGCACATAGATCCAGAAAATCCCATAGGAAATATTATCCACACATTCAAGATGGATCTTGATTACATTGAATTATATGTTACACCATATGCTAAAACTAAACAGACTACAACCGAATTTATGAGACTTGCTTACTACCTATTTGCAGAAGGGTATAGAACAGTAGATTTAAAGCTAGATTTTGCCATAAATGGGGATGGTTTTACTAGAGATAAAGGACCGTATCCTGTAAGAGGACCTCATATATCAACTGTATATACTGGAGGAAGAGATGGGTGGGTACAAAGGGCATATTCTCGAAATAAAGAATATCCGGCGTTAAAATACTATGATGATGGATCTGTAGATATAGGATACTTAGAAGATAACTATAAAAATATACTATATGCTGTCGGAGGATATCCACAATTAATTGAAGAAGGTTGTATGTATGATAGATGTGTTAATGGCAGAAATAAGTGGAAAGATACTGTTGAGAGATTTGAAAATTTTGAACAGGATGCAAGGACAGCCGTAGGAGTGGATAAAAATGAAAATGTCCTAATAATTGTCATTGCTGAAGGAGATAACCTTGATAAGAAAGGAATGAACTTTTGGGAACTATCATGTTTGTTGTATGCACATGGAGCGACTGATGCCCTTAATCTTGATGGTGGTGGTTCAACCACTTTGGTTACAAGGGACGGATTAATTATAGATGATGAGAATGACGATGTAGATTTAATTGTCAATTCAAATGGTAATTATCCACAACCTGAGCAGGTTAAAAACCATTTAGGTATAAGATTCAAGTAACCATGGGAAACAGACTTGCTGTTAGTAAGTATTACTGACCATTCTTTAGGTATGCAAATGTATTTAAATTTTGAAATATCTTAAAATAATTATAAGAATTTTACAGAGAGAAAAACATTAATGAGATATTGTCAAATAGCCCTTTACAACCTCAAATCCAGCTTGTATTTTTGCTTTTTAGAATGTAAGAACTGCAAAGACCAGATGAAGAAAACTGACCTTAAAATGACAAAAAAACCATCACTTTTTGTATTTATTTGCATGTTTACCATTTCTTTCTTATTAGTCTCATGTGGTGGTGCAGTAGAGGCGCCAGCCCCTGCAGAATCTGCCGAGCCAGCAGAAACAGCAATACCTTCACCAACTATAACACCAACACAAACACAAACTGCCACTCCAACACCAACGATAACACCAACACCAACAGAGGAACCTGGAATGCAGTGCGATGGCCTTGTCGCATGGGATTTGGATGGCTTGCCTGGAGATGAAGTGTTATGTAAAAATGGTTGGCATTATTATTGCTTAGAGTCGTGCCAAGATAGAGAAAAATGTAGTGAAGATGGCGATGAGGTTGAAGCCCAGGATGATAGAAGTGACCCTCTTGTTATGGTTACTTTCCTCTGCGAGGGTGATGCTGGATGGAGTTATCTGCGTCATAAGGCTGTTGATCCTGCTGAAGAACCAGCTGCACAGGAACCTTCAGATTATCAATTTTCTTCTCCAAAAGGGAGGGTTTTTTTCAATGAAGAGGGAGCGCAATATAATTCTGATATTAATTCAAATAAAGGCATCTTAGTAATAACTGCAGAAAATGCAGGATTAAAAATAACAA
>JAHJDO010000029.1 GCA_018812485.1 bacterium
TAATTCAACAACAACCCTTAATCCATCTTTATCGGATTCATCTCTCAGGTCGGATATTCCTTCTATCTTATGATCTCTCACAAGATTCGCTATTGTTGTAATTAGATTTGCTTTATTCACCTGATATGGAATTTCTGTTATGACTATTTGTTCCCTATCAGTTCCTTTTATATTCTCAATTTCTACTTTTGCCCGAACCTGAATTAGTCCTCTTCCTGTATGATAGGCATCTCTAATAGCTTTCCTTCCATATATAGTGGCACCTGTTGGAAAATCAGGACCTTTAATGATAAGCATAAGTTCATCAATTGTGACGTCTGGATTATCAATTACGTTTACAACCCCATCTATAATCTCTCCAAGGTTATGTGGAGGAATATCTGTGGCCATACCAACAGCAATGCCTTGTGAGCCATTTACCAGCAAATTTGGCACATTAGCAGGAAGTACTACAGGTTCCTGAAGGGATTCATCGAAATTCGGCACAAAATCCACCGTTTCTTTTTCAATATCCGTAAGAAGCTCCTCGCTTATTCGGGACATTCTTACTTCTGTATATCTCATAGCAGCCGCTGAATCACCATCTATGGAGCCGAAATTACCCTGTCCATCTATTAATGGTTCTCTGGATGAGAAAACCTGCGCCATTCTGGTTATTGTGTCATACACAGCTGTATCACCGTGCGGATGGTATTTTCCTAGAACTTCACCAACAATTCTGGCAGACTTTTTATAGGATTTATTACTTGAAATACCCAGATCATGCATTGCGTATAGAATTCTTCTATGAACAGGTTTTAGTCCATCCCTGATATCAGGTAAAGCGCGTCCGATAATGACACTCATAGCGTAGTCTATATAAGACCTTTGCATTTCATCTTCTATATGTACTAAGTCTATCTTCCCTTCTGTTGTATCCATTGCTTCTCCTCTAGTTCAATATTCAGACTCGGAGTATAACATGTTTAGTCGCCTTACTCCAAATAATTTTTTTTGCCAAAGTGGAACTTGACAAGACTAAAGAAAAGTATAATAATTTATACGGTAAAATTAAATTCTTTTGCATGTACATAGTTAAATCATAGGACGAAAGATGAATGTATTAATGATAATACCCGACGCTTTGAAGGCTGATAATTTGCATTGTTATGGCTATCCGAAGGAAACAAGTCCTTTTCTTGACAAGCTGGCCAGCGAAGGAGTGCTTTTCAAAAACACAATAAGCACTTCCTCTCATACTCTACCTGGTATAGCTTCTATTCTTACAGGATTGACTCCTTTTACTCATGGGCTTGATGGACCACCAACCTGGGAGAGATGGAGAGAGCTGTGGAAACCGTGGAAGACGCCTTTTAATATTCTTGGAGAAAAAGGATATAAAATAGCTGGATACGACGCATGGTTCTATAATAGATTAGGATATACTGAAGAAGTAAAAGATTTAAATAAAGCCATTGAAGACCACAAGGATGATGAGAAGTTCTTTCTGTGGTATATACCTTACAAGACTCATCTTCCATACAATCCAAAGATACCTTACGATACTATGTTTATGCCGGGTGATTACCAGATAAGTGAATCCACAAAACAAAAACTTAAAGTTGTCAAGTCAACAATGATTATACATAAACCTGGCCTTTTAAGCAGGCATGAACGGGAACAATCAGTTTCAGGAAAGGACAAGGCAACTCATGGGAGGAGTGCAGGGGTGTTGACTCTCTCAGAAGAGGATATCCCTGCTATTATAGCTTTATATGATGGAGAAATAAGATCTCAGGATGAGGAAATAGAGGGTTATGTGAAGAAACTGGAGGATTTGAATCTTCTGGATGATACAATAGTTGTTGTAACCTCGGATCATGGAGAAGAAATAGGTGAGAGAGGCTCCGTAGGACATGCATCCTGTTCGCTTACTGGTACTCTATATGATGAAGTTGTAAGAGTTCCTCTAATAATAAGATATCCTAAAGCACTTCCAAAAGGGAAGGTGATTGACAGCCAGGTTTCTTTGATTGATGTCATGCCGACACTGTTTGATATTATGGGACTTGAGATGCCCAAAGAGACAGAAGGACATTCACTTATGCCTTTTATAAAAGGCGAACAGGTGGATTTTAAGGAAGAGGCATATCTGGAAACACGGCCATGTGGCTGGCAGATCCTGAAAGGTGATGAAAGAAAGGTATACGCTATAAGAACGCCTGAGTGGAAATTTATATATAATTATGATCCAAACAATAAAGATAAATGCTGCTATGAATTGTATAATTTGAAGGATGATCCTGGCGAAAAGCATAACCTGGTCAGCGAAGCAAAAGATACAACAGACCAGTTTAAGAAAAAACTGCATAACCTGATGGACAAGCCATCGTTTCTTTTAAATAAATAATATAATTGGAGGATGCTATGGGCAAAGAAAAGAAAAAGAAAGATATAAAATTCAATATCAAAAAGGAAGATAAAGATTGGAAGGAAAAGGTAGTAGAGGATAAAAAGAAAGAAGAATTTAAGATGCCTCCATTAGAGGTAAATTTTATGATGTTTATAACCAGTCTCAGCATGCAGGCAATGATGAGTCTGGGGCTCTATCCAAATCCCATTACAAAGAAAGAAGAAAAGAATTTAGATGCAGCTAAGTACACAATAGATACTATAACAATGATCCAAGAAAAGACAAAAGGCAATCTTACCAGTGAGGAATCCAGATTAATAGACAATATTCTATACGACTTACGAATGAAGTATGTAGAATCAAATAAAGAATCCGCCAAAACATGATTGTATCTTAATGCTTAAACTGGATACTTCTATCCAATATATGAAAGGCGTTGGTCCGAAAAGAGTTGCGCTTTTTGAACGTCTTGGTATCCAAACAGTCAAAGACCTTCTTTATTATATCCCTCGGAGATATGAAGATAGGCGTAATTTTTCTCCTATTGCAAAGCTCGGTATTGGAGCGCAACACACAGTTAGTGGAAAAGTTCTGACAAGCGGAGTTCAGAAATTAAAGAAAAATCTAAGCATACTCAAGGTAGCTATTGATGATGGCACAGGCATAATATACGCTGCATGGTTTAATCAGCCATTTTTAGAAGAACAGTTCAAGATCGGTACAAAGGTTGTTGTAAGCGGTAAGGTTCAGCTATACGGCAGAGAATTACAAATATCCAGCCAGTCTTATGAAATTTTACGTTCCGAAGACAAAGAAAGCGAAACAGAAGAACTAATTCATACAGGAATAGTTGTCCCTTTTTATCCGTTGACCCAAAACATATCCCAGCGCAGAATAAGAAGAATGATTAAAAATGCTCTGGATAACTGCCTTGATCAGATAAATGACATGCTTCCGCAGGACGTTAAAGCTAGACACAAGCTGATAAATACTAGGCATGCTCTTTTAAATATCCATTTTCCTAAGATGTGGAAGGATAAGGACTTGGCTTATAGAAGAATTGTTTTTGATGAATTTCTGTTATTGCAATTAGGAATTCTTTTAAAAAGGGCCTCCATTTCAGAGCCTCAGCTTGGTATAAAACATCAAAATAAAGGAAGACTGCTGGAGCAATTTCTCAAGACCTTGCCATTCAAGCTGACTGATGCGCAGCATAGAGTTATAGATGAAATAAATCGGGATATGACATCTGAAAAACAGATGAACAGATTAATCCAGGGCGAAGTTGGATCAGGAAAAACTATTGTTGCAATTGCTGCGTTGCTGATTAGTATTGAAAATGGTTATCAAGGAGCCATAATGGTGCCGACAGAAATACTGGCAGAACAACATTACATTTATATGGCAGAGGCGTTGGCTCCAATCGGTATAAAAATTAATTTACTGATTGGCAGCACCACTCAGAAATCACGTACGGAGATTACAGAAAATATACGCAATGGAATTAATGATATTATTATTGGAACACATACATTAGTTCAAGAGAACATTGAATTCAAAAGGCTTGGACTTGTGGTAATTGATGAACAACATCGTTTTGGCGTGCTGCAACGTAACATATTGAGAAAGAAGGGACTTAATCCTGATGTTCTGGTGATGACTGCTACGCCTATACCCAGAACTCTTGCACTTACTGTATATGGAGATTTGGATATTTCTACGATCAGGGAACTTCCCCCTGGGAGAGGCACTGTATCAACATACTGGGTATCAAAGTCACAGCTTCAGGGAGTGCATGAGTTTATTGAGGAAGAGATAAAAAGAGGGCGGCAGGCATATGTTGTCTCTCCACTAATCGAGGAGTCGCATATAATAGAGGCTGTTGCGGCTACTCAGCTTTTTGAACATTTTAAGAAGGAAGTATTTTCGAATCTAAGAATAGGGCTTTTGCATGGGCAAATGAAAAGCGAAGATAAAGAAAAGGTAATGCAGGAGTTTCGCGAAAACAAGATTAATATACTGGTGTCTACAACGGTTATTGAAGTTGGTATAGATATTCCTAATTCAACTATAATGTTGATAGAGAATGCTGAGCGGTTTGGTCTGTCACAGCTTCATCAGCTTAGGGGCAGAATTGGCAGGGGCAAAGACCAATCATATTGCATATTGTATGGCATACCAAAAACTCCTGAAGCGCTGAAGCGCTTGACAGTTATGACACAAACACAGGATGGTTTTAGGATTGCGCAGGAGGATCTGGAACTTAGAGGTCCTGGAGAATTTTTTGGAACAAAACAACATGGTCTGCCTGAATTAAAAATCGGCAATATAATTTTAGATCTAGATATAATGGAGATTGCTAGAAAAGAGGCAGTAAATATAATTAAGTCTGATCCTGAACTCTCAGCCAAAGAGAATTATCTTATTAAGAGAAATTTTCTGCAGAGCTTCAAACACAGGATTGATCTGGCAAAAGTAGGATAATGGTTAAATTCGAAGCACGAAGCACTAAATACGAAACAATATCAAATGACCAAAATACAAATGATCAAAACAATGTTTAGAATTTTGAAAATTAGGATTTTGGATTTGTTTAGGATTTCGATATTCGGATTTCGGATTTAGAAAAAGATGCGTATAATTGCAGGAAATAATAAGGGGTCCATATTAAAAACAATACCTGACAGAAAAACACGTCCTACGTTAGGCAGAGTCAGAGAAGCTTTGTTTAGTATACTGGGTGATCAGGTTATTGATGCAGAAGTACTTGATCTTTTTGCTGGCTCAGGCAGTCTTGGAATAGAGGCGCTCAGCAGAGGAGCAAAGAACGTTGTGTTTATAGATAACAATCCAGAATGTGTACGCGTTATCCGTAAAAATTTGAATAAGTTTGGGTTGAACGTCAAAGGTTCTGCGTATGTGAGAGATGCATGCAAAACTATAAACTTTCTTGCCAATAAGAATAAGAAATTTGACATTGTTTTAATGGATCCTCCATATAACACAGAAGAGATTGAGAAGATTATGAACAATACGCATCTTAAAGATATACTGAATAGCGAAGCTGTCTTAGTTATTGAACATTCCAAAAGAAACACACCGCCTTGCCCGAACATTAAAGAATTATGCCATGTTAAATCAAGAAGATACGGCGATACAGTTTTGGCTATTTACAAATTCAAACAAACAGATTCCTGGAAGATACTCCTGCATTACTTCTCACATTTCCAGACAATATCATAGTTCTTTTCTGTTATTCTTTCAGCGTCAGTTTTTGCCTTGCCTCTGAATCTTGGTGTTCCTCCATCATCTTTCATATTAGGTCCGAGGCTGTAAAGTATAAATCCATCTTCTAATTTTCGATAAACAAGCTTTTTCTCTGTAAATGGATCTTTGGGGATTTCTTTTAGAATATCAGGAGCGAGTTTAGATAATGACTCTGGATATGTCCCATATTTCGCTTTATAAATCTTGAGGCCAAGCCCTATTCTGCATACCTGAATTTCTGCTTCGTGAAGTGACATCCATTCTCTGACTTCAGTTAATGCTGGAACAAGCATTCTTGTCAGCGCGCAGTATTTAAGGATACCTGTTCTTAGCTTAATTTCTAGATTTCTGCCTGTAATTAGACTTTCAGAATATGACATGTCATATAATAGCTCTTTCATCTCAGAGAGCAAAGTCATATAGCAGGCAAAATCTTTTTTGAGAAGCGGTTTAAAGGGAGGTGCTGCTTCTAGATAAGCTAATTTGAGGGGAAATTCATCGCTGCCAAAAAGAACTTTCAATTCTTTTATAGAATGTTTTCCGTTAAGCAGCTTATTAAATTCTACTCCTCCTAAGCAGACTCTTTCTCCATCCATGCCCTTCTTAAATGGCTCTGATCCAATATGATTTTCTAGCTCAATAATGAGATTTCTCATTTTTTCTTGAGAGACACTATATTCCTCTGATAACGACTCTATACAGTTTATCATAATCATATCACATGCTATTCTTACGAGCTGAGAGACTAAAACAGGTTCATCTTTCAGATGATTAGATATTCTTAATCCCGTGAGAATTGTTTCAAAAGCTTTGTCTGCTTTTCCTGCGTCGGCTTCAATTAACGCCTTTATACATAACAATCTTGCCCCATCTCTCATTCTTGATAGATGGGGAAGAAGTGTGCTAGCTCCATCTTCATACCTCAAATTAAAATTGCATTCAGGCCTTTTTGAAGCTTGTTCAACAAGAGCGTAGATGTATTGCATATCAGAAGAATTAACCAGTTTAGGGATTTCCTGCCTTTGTTTCTCTGTCCATTTGGAAATGTCTGAAAAAGATTTGACATCTTCAATAACTGCAATTGTTTTGTTAAGTTTGCCGCCTTCTTTATTTGGGATATAAGGAATCCCCCCTTCTCCAGACGTCATAAGCATAAACACTTTATTATAGAGCACAGCTGCATTCTCTTTATCAGGCACTGGAGCAGGTCTGATCTCTGCAATGGTTATTGGCTCACCCTTTGCCTTTAGCTCTGCGAATTTGGCGCGAAGCTCTCGCCCCCACACAATGTTTAGAACAGTATTAACAATAATACTCAGTATTAATAATCCGCCTATGACAATTCCTGCCCATTTCAGTATTTTCTTCAGTATTCTCATGACAATCCTCCATTTGTTAAGTTTAATTCTTTCATTATCTGTTTTTTCTGTTCAAAAATATTTGTTTGTATTTCATAATCCTGTTCTTTAGGGATTAATTTTGCCAGTAATATGTAGTGTTTGCAGTCAATTCCTAACTCTGCGTATAGCTTTTCCATATCCTTATTATTTACTTCAACATGTTTTGCGACTGTGATCCTGCCGTTAAGCAGATTATCAGTTAAAGAACTGTCAATTTTTGCGCTGATGATACTTACAATTAAAACCAATATGAGAGCATAAGCATAGCCCTTAGCAAACAGGCTTAAGCTGAATCCGAAAGAAAATTCTTTCTTCTTTGCACATGCTGATTTTGATTGAAGGAGAACTTTATCTCTTAGCTCCCTTTTAGGCTCCTTAATTTTGAAGTTTGAAAGGTATTTTTCTATATCGTCATATTTCATTTTTAAATACCCTGAGCTTATTTTTTAGCTTTTCTATCCCATAGCGGTAGCGGCTTGCTGCCGTATTCTGAGAAATTTTCAAAGCTCTTGAAATTTCTTCAAATGTCATCTCCTGAAAAATTTTCATGCTTATTACTTCTCTTTGCCTCTGAGGCATAGTTCCCAATGATTTGGATATCTCCTTTATTTCTTCTTCATCAACTCTATTTTTATGTTCTTCTTTTAAGCAGAGAATATTTTCGTATCTGGATATGTTCTCATGACGCTTGGGCTGTCTTCTAAAATAATCCATAGCTTCATTTCGCGCTATTTTGAAGATATATCCCGTTATGTTATTTGCGTTTGCAATTCTATCCCTCTTTTCTGCAATCTTTACAAATACGTTCTGCATCACATCCTCTGCCTTTTCTTCCGAACACAATATAGTGAGTAGATATCCATAAAGCTTTCTCCCCAGATAGTCGTAGATAATTTCAAGCGCTTTTGGATTATCATCTCTTAGTAGTTCCTTTATCTCTTTCTCAACACGGCCAGATGTCATGCTCTTTTTTGTCCTTCATATATAGAGACGGAATCCTTCGGAAATTTGTCTAAAAAAATTACAGGTTTTTTATTCTATCACTTGCTTGCTGGGCGTGTTTGGTATCATGGAGTTTTGTAATTATATCATTTAATACAATAGCAGCTTTATCTTTACTATTCAGATTATTGATATAGATATCAGCTAACCTGTTTTTTACAAATACCCATGTATTGCTATCCGTAATGAAATCCAATGCTTTATTATAGTATTCAACAGCTAAATCGAAACTTTTAAGATTTTCGTGATATATCTGAGCAATCTCAAGCATCAGGTTGTGATTCATAGGGTCATTATCAAGCTCTTTCTTATATTCCTCTACTGCTCTGTCATAATATCCCTGAGCAGTTAACGCTTTTATACGGCTGTATTCCTTTAATACCTTACCTTTATTTTTGGGGAAAATGAGTTCAAAGAATTTGTCAGCCAGCCAGCCGGAGAAATCAGGAGCCAATAGAAATCCAAGACACAGAGCCCAAAAAACCATTATGAGCAGATTGCCAATTGCGCCGCCAACATCTCCTGATTGCTTTGCAATACTTAATAATTTAAGACTTTTCTGCCCAAACCATAAAACAACAAGTACGGCGAGAATATGGATGGATTTTTTTAAGACGTCCTGATACTTTTCTCTCACAGCTTCTTGAATTCGGACTGATTCTTGACTTTTGCAATAGCTGATTCGTAAGAAATAGCACCTCGTTGATACAATTCCTTAATGGATTTATCCATGGTATGCATACCGAATTTGCCGCCAGTTTGAAGTATTGTAGAAATCTGTTCTGTCTTTTGTTCTCTTATTACATTTCTCACAGCAGGAGTTGCAACAAGAATTTCTGTTGCGACTATTCTTCCGGTTCTATCTGTCCTGGGAAAAAGCTGCTGAGAAACTATTCCCTGAATACTTCCCGCAAGCTGGATTCTGACCTGTTGCTGCTGATGAGGAGGAAAAACATCTATAATCCTATCTACTGTTTGCTCAACATCCGGCGTGTGCAAGGTTGTTAAAACCAAATGACCTGTCTCTGCGGCTGTTAGAGCTGTAGATATGGTTTCTAAATCACGCATCTCACCTACACATATTATATCCGGATCCTGGCGCAAAACATGTCTCAATGCATTTGCAAAAGACTTGGTGTCAGAATGCACTTCACGTTGTTTTACTATGCTTTTTTTATGCTTATGAAGATACTCAATAGGATCCTCAACTGTAATAATCAAAGAAGCCCTCTCGCTATTTATCAAATCAATCATTGCTGCAAGCGTTGTGGTTTTTCCAACGCCAGTCGGCCCAGTAATCAAAACCAGCCCGTTTGGTTTGCGTGAAAGCTCTGTAACAACATAAGGCATCTCAAGGTCTTTGAGTGTTCTAATATTTAATGATATACTTCTAAAGGCTGCCTCAACATTCCCTTTTTCAAGATGAACATTTACCCTGAAACGGCCTAAGTCAGGTATGGCAAAAGAAAAATCAAGTTCCCAGTTTTCCTCAAATTCAACCTTCTGCTCATCTGTTAGTATATTATATATCATGTTCTTAGTGTCATCCCCGCTCAAAGGACTGTAGTCCGTAAAAACAAGTTTGCCGTCTGTACGCAAGATAGGAGGAGCGCCTTCTGTTATGTGTAAATCTGATGCTCCTTTATCCATTGTCAATTTCAATAAATCTTGAATATCCATAGTAATCTCCTTTTAAGTATTAAAAAAATCCGAAATTCTAAATCCGAAACTCGAACCAAATTCTAAATTCAAATTTTTAAAATTCAAAACAATGTTTTGAACATTTGTATTTTTGTTATTTAATATTGTTTCGTATTTCGTGCTTCGTGCTTCGAATTTAATCTTCTCTGTCATTTTCATACATCTTTAAGCGTTCTACTAGTAGAAAATATGCCTTTTGTTCTTAATCTGAATTCTGCCTGGCTATCTGAGGCAGAAAGCGCATCTTCATATGATACTAACCTATCCTTGTAAAACTTTTCAACACACTGATTAAATGTCTGCATACCGAAATCCTTACTGTTTTTTATTGTGTCATAGATTTTTCCTGTTTGTCCTTCCAGCACGAGTTTTCTGATAGTAGGACTTGCAAGCATTATTTCCAGAGCTGGTATTCTTCCCTCTCCAGAAGCTAATGGCAAAAGCCGCATAGATATAACTCCTTTAAGTATAAATGAAAGCTGCATTCTAATCTGGCTGTGCTGGTGTGGAGGAAAGAAATTTATAATCCTTTCCACTGTCTGAATTGCATCAATAGTGTGAAGTGTGCTTAAAACAAGATGTCCTGTCTCAGCAGCCATTATTGCAGTCTCCACAGTTTCAGTGTCCCTCATCTCACCTATTAATATGACATCAGGACTCTGCCTGACAACGTATCTCAAGGCACTCTTAAACCCTTTTGTATCAATGCCTACTTCACGTTGTTCAATTATGCTCTTATTATCCTCATGAATAAACTCTATAGGATCTTCAATTGTTATAATATGGGCTCTTCTATTAGTATTCATATACTCAATCATTGCTGCAAGTGTGGTTGATTTCCCGCTACCGGCATTACCTGTAACAAGGATCAACCCACGTTTTTCCATTGATAATTTTTGCATGATGTCGACAGGTAAATTTAGCTCCTTAAAACCCAGAATCTCTGTCTTTAATGAACGAATCACGATACCAGTATATCCTCTCTGAGTGAAGATATTAACTCTAAATCTTCCTAATTCAGGCACAGTATAACTAGTATCTATCTCATCCTTCTCAGCAATGCCTGCCCTTTTTTGGCTTGCAAGAATGATATTGGCAGCTTCATCCATGTCTTTAGACGAAATAGACTCCTTTCCAGCAGGCTGGAGTTCTCCATTAACTCTTATATATGGAACATTCCCCACCTTAAAATAAAGGTCAGAAGCTTTCTTCTTCATCATAATCTTAAGAAACTTGTTAATATCCATAGCTTGATTCTACTCAATTATTCTATATTTTTTCAGCTTATATTGCAGGTTTTGTCTGGAGACTTTCAATTTTTTTGCTGTTTGATACTGATTTCCTGCACATTTTTGGAACGCTTTAAGTATTATATTCCTTTCTGTTTGTTCAACAGTGTTTTTTAATCCTTCTGCAATAAGACGATCTTCGTCTATTTCTATTTCCTGCTCTAGCAGTTTATCAGGAAGACTTTCTATAGAAATGGTATCTCTCTCTTCGAGAATAACAGCTCTTTCTATTACATTTTCCAGTTCCCTTATGTTTCCAGGCCAGTTATATTTCATTAAGATCTGCACAACTTCTGGTAATATCTTTTTGCTTTTACTACCAGCTTTCCGGGCATATTTTTTTAAGAAGTGGCTTACCAGCAAAGGAATATCGTCTCTTCTTTCACGTAGCGTAGGTAGTACTATTGGAATAACACTCAGCCTGTAAAACAAGTCTTCTCTAAATTTACCATCCTTTATCTGTTGTTCTAAATCTGTATTAGTAGCTGCTACTACCCTTACATCCACTTTAATACTTTTGTTTCCTCCAACCCGCTTTATTTCGTGTTCCTGCAAAACTCTCAGAAGCTTGGTCTGTATCTGTGGAGAAGCCACTCCAACTTCATCAAGAAAAATCGTTCCTCCGTCTGCCGCCTCAAATAATCCCTTTTTATGTTCTATAGCTCCTGTAAATGCTCCCTTTACATGCCCGAAGAGTTCAGACTCAAGTAATGTTTCAGTTAATGCTCCGCAATCAATTGATATAAAAGGGCTGCTTTTTCTAAGACTGTTATAATGTATTGCTCTGGCAAAAAGCTCTTTCCCAGCGCCAGTTTCTCCATAAAGAAGAACTGTTGCATCTGTGTGCGAGATTTTTTTCACCTTATCAAAAACATCTCTAATAGGAAGGCTGTTGCCTATTATATTTTTAAAATCATACTCAGATTTTAACTGTTTTTTTAGATTTATGTTTTCATCAAGCAATTCCCTCTGCTGAAGAGCTTTTCTAATAACAACCCTGATCCTTTCTATCTTAAATGGCTTTGCAATATAATCAAAAGCGCCTAGTTTCATCGCTTCAATCGCTGTATCTACTGAAGCATACGCAGTAATCATCAGAACAACAGCGCTAGTGTCATAACTTCTTATAGATTTCAATACATCTATACCGCTAACTTCCGGCATTTTTATATCAACGATTACAAGGTCAAAATGAGTTTTTTTAAACATGTTTATGCCTTCTTGCCCCTTGTCTGAAACAGCAACACTAAAACCGTCTTTTGTAAGCATTATTGAAAGAAACTCAAGCATGCTCTTCTCATCGTCAATTACAAGTATTTTATTCTTAGGCATTGTCCTTATTCTCAACTACAGGAAGTTTAACTATAAAACTACTCCCTTTCCCTTTTTTACTAATAACCTCTATTTGTCCGTTATGAGCGTCTATTATTTCTCTGACAATACTTAACCCCAGGCCTGTCCCCTTCTCACTTGTTGTTGAAAATGGGTCAAAAAGACTTTTCTTCTCATCAGCGGATAGTCCTTTGCCAGTATCAGTAAATCTAACCTCTATCATTTCATCTCTCGTATCTGCCTCTATTGCGAGAGTTCCACCTTCAGGCATTGCCTGGAGTGCATTAAGACATAGATTCAAAAACATCTGTTCTATTTGTTCTGCATCTACAAGAGAAAATAGCTTATTGCTATTTACATTATATTCTATATTGATTTCAGGATTAACATCACCCCGACTTCTTAGTAAAACCAAAACATTTTTAATTATTGCATGTATGTTGCATCTTTTTAACTTGGGTTTTGCTGGTTTTGACAGATTAAGAAAGCCTGTAACTCTTTCATTGATCTTATCAGATTCACGGATAATTAGTTCCAGTAACTTTCTGCTGCTATGACTAATTTTATCATCTTCCTTCAGCATCTCAGCAGAACCTCTCAAGGAAGCGAGAGGATTCCTGACTTCGTGCGCTATTTTTGCTGACATCTTTCCCATAAGGGCTAATCTGTCATTCTGGCTTAATTTGCGTTCTAGTTCTTTGATCACGCTTAAATCTCTAAAAATAAATATTGTCCCTTCAAGCTCTCCATCATCAGTTTTTAGTGGCGAAACGCTGAAACCGATTAACAACAGATCGCCATTTTTTCTCTGAATGTTGGCTCCAAACTGTAAGAAAGAATGTCTCTCTAAATCAAAATTCTTATTGATATAATTCTCTATCTTAATCCTGCCATCAGGAAACAGCTCTTTCCATGCAGTTCCCACGGCTTCTTCTCTTTGATATCCGAGGATGTCTGAGGCAGCTTGATTAAAATATGATATCATTCCATTGGAGTCAACAGTTATGAGCCCGCTAGCCATGTTTTGCAATATGTTATCTGTAAAGTTCTGTAATTCTCTCAGCTGTTTGGTCTTATGCTTAAGGGTTTTTGCAAGTGTCCCGCTTAATATTGATACAAGGTAAAATATTATTGCCCGAAAACAGGTAACGTATATAACCACGCTTTTAGGCAAAAATTCAGGATTATACTGCAGAATGATAATTGCAAAATAAGTTATCACTGCAAACGAAGTTAACACCAATCCCTCTCCAAGAGGGATTAACAGACTGCCTGCAATTATAGAAATAACATATAAAAATGTAAAGATACTGTCTATTCCGCCGGAGTAGTAGACCAATATACCAATCCATATCATATCCGCAATAATTTGAATACGTATTAGGGTATCTAGGTATGTTCTTTTTATTAAAAGAATGCTGTATGCTATGGTCAAAAGAAACATTACAGATATTAACCAGTAAAAGGGGATATTCTCTGCCCGAAACACAAAAGTTCCTATACCAAGCATAGCTGTTACTATGAGAAGTCTTGCGATCATTAATGCTTTAAGCCGGGAGACTTTTTCCTGGATGGATTCAGTGAGTTGCATCTTCTTAGAAACCCTCTGTTACCAGAGTACTCATCTTGAGTATTGGCAGGAACATGGCAATAACAATACCACCTATTATTATGCCCAAAAAACAGATTAAAACAGGTTCTATCACAGAGGTTAATCCGTCTACTGCAGCATCAACTTCGGATTCATAAAAATCAGCAATCTTTGTCAACATATCTTCCAGGGCGCCTGTTGCTTCACCAACCGATATCATCCTGACAACCATTGCTGGGAAAAATTTACTTTTACTAAGCGGCTCTGCAATGCTTTTCCCCTCTTTAACACCTATTCCAACACTGCTAAGAGTTTTCTCTAATACCTTATTCCCTGAAGTAGCTCCAACTATTTCAAGCGCCTTAAGAATAGGAACACTGCTCTTTATCAGTGTACACAGTGTTCTTGCAAACTTTGCCAGAGCTACCTTCTTCATGAGAGCGCCGAAAATAATTATACGAAGTTTCAATCCGTCAAACTGAAGTCTTCCTTTTTCAGTCCGCACATATTTACGTAATAAGAAGAAAGCAACAGCTAAGATTCCTGCTACAATCAGAAAATAATCTTTGAGAATTTCGCTCGTTCCTATAAGTACTCTTGTCGGAAGAGGAAGAGTTCCGCCAAAAGCATCAAAAATATTTTTAAACGTTGGAACTACTTTCAATATTAAAACCATAACTATAAGGATAGACATACCAGTAACCACTGCTGGATACACAAGAGCAGATTTTACCTTTCTGGCAAGTTTGGCGGAATTCTCAAGATATGTTGCAAGACGGTTAAGGATTTCATCCAATGTACCACTTTCTTCCCCTGCCCTTACCATGCTTACATAAAATTCCGAGAACACTTTTTGGTGTTTTAAGAGAGCCTGAGAAAAACTTTCTCCTCCCTCCACATCATCTTCCAGTTTTCTAATAAGTGTTTTTAAAGAAGGATTTTCTATTTGGTCAGCAAGTGTATCCAGCCCCTGAACCAGAGGCAGTCCTGCATTAACCATTGTAGCCAACTGTCTGCTAAAGAGAATTAAATCATAGGACTTTACTTTAGTACTTTTCTTAAATATAGATGCTCTTTTTTTTTGTTCAGTTATAGAGACTATTGTTAATTGGTTAGCTCTGAGAGTGCTAACGAGATTTTTTTCGCTTTCAGCAGAATGAAGAGCTTCTATTCTCTTTCCATCTTTATCAATCGCAATATACTTATATGTCGGCATGCTTTCATTCCGCTGTTACGCGCAAAACTTCTTCTATAGTAGTTGTGCCATTTTTAATCAGACTTATACCACCTTCCTGCAATGTTCTCATTCCGCCTTTTACAGCAGTTTCCTTAATCTCACCTGAAGTGGCCTTGTTCATAATTAGTTGCTTGATCTCATCATCTATCTTTAGTATTTCAACAACAGCAACTCTGCCTTTGTATCCAGTGTCATTACAAAGCTCGCAGCCCTTTCCTTTATATATTGTTAAATCTGATATTTTGGAAATTGGCTGTTGTAGAATATGGGCAAAATTCTCTTTTGCCTTTTCCTGCAGATCAATTTTTTCTTTGCAGTTTTCGCATATTTTTCGCATGAGTCTCTGCGCAGCAACCATTATTACAGAAGATGAGAGAAGAAACGGCTCAATCCCCATATCTATTAACCTTGTAATTGCTCCGGGAGCATCGTTGGTGTGCAAAGTGCTGAAGACCAAATGACCTGTCAGAGCGGATTTTATCGCAATATCAGCAGTTTCAAAATCCCTTATCTCTCCAACCATTATAATATCAGGATCCTGCCTTAATATAGATCGTAAGCCGCCGGCAAATGTCAGACCTATATCTGAGTGAGCTTGCACCTGATTGATTCCCTTTAGCTGATATTCTACAGGATCCTCAACTGTAATAATATTCTTAGTTGGTGTATTTATTTTGCTTAACGCAGAATAAAGCGTTGTGGTTTTACCACTACCTGTCGGTCCGGTTAGAAGGATCATTCCATGCGGTCTGGAAATAGATTCTGTAAATATTTCCAGCTCTTTTTTCCCAAATCCTAATTTCTCCAGATTCAGTGTTAAACTGCTCTTATCCAGAATACGCAATACCACCTTTTCCCCAAAAATTATTGGCAGAATTGATACGCGAAAGTCTATTTCCTTATTATTCAATACAATCCTCATACGGCCATCCTGCGGAAGCCTTCGTTCTGCTATATCCAGATTGGACATAATCTTTATTCTAGAGATTAGCGCAGCCTGAAGTTTTTTAGGTGGAGACAACCTCTCGTAAAGAACACCGTCAACGCGATAGCGGATGCGCAATGCCTTATCCTCCGGTTCAATATGAATATCGCTTGCTTTCTCCTTAATTGCTTGAGCGAGAATAAAATTAACCATTTTTACAACTGGAGCTTCCTCAGTTTCCCTTAAGAGTTTTTCTAAATCTAGTTCTTCCCTTTTCTCAGCAGGTTCCTTAATATCAATGTCCCTTAAAATCTCTTTCATATCAAAAGATACTTCATAATACTGGTCAATAGCATTGAGAATATCCTTTTCTGTGGCTATTACAGGATCTATCTCGTATCCAGTAGTGCTTTTTAAATCGTCTAGAGCAAACACATTAAGAGGATCCAGCATGGCAATCGTAAGGGTTTTTCCTATCTTAGAGATTGGAACAATGGAATACTTTTTGGCAATTGTCTTCGGTATTGTTTCTATAACCTCTTTTGAAATTTTAAATTTTGAAAGATTTATCGGAGGGATATTTAATTGCTCGCTTAAGCACGCCATAAGGGTCTTCTCATCAGCAAAGCCTTTTTTATAAATAATCCGGCTTAAACTGCCGCCTTTTTCCCTCTGATCATGGAGTGCCTCTTTTAACTGTTCCTCTGTAATTATTCCTCCATCAAGTAGAATTCTTGATAGGTTGTCCTTTAAAGACATAATCATAATTTTTCTTTATTTCCCTTCTCTCTTACCAACTGTTTAAAGTCAACATCTGTCATATATTCTTCTGTTGTTCTGGTGATTTTTTTACGTTTCCCCGGTCCAAAATAACGAGTAATAATATCTTCAATATCCTCTCCTCCACTGACAAAGATTCTCACATTGGAGTTAGTGGCAATCTTTACATCCTCAATTGCAGCATCGTTTAGCGGGTCAGCCATGGCTAATACTATGATATTATCCATTTTATCTATAGGAATTAGGTGATAATGCCTTATGATTGATTCCGGAATTAACTTGAGTATATCCTGATCAATCTCATAGTTTTTCAAAGGGAGATATGGGAATCCAAACTGAGAAGTAAGGGCGTTAACCACCTGTTCCTCAGTCGCAGATCCCAGACTAACTAAAATCTGACCCAGAAAACCACCCTTTAGTTCCTGAATTCTTAATGCTTCATCCAGTTGGTGTCCAGTAATAATGTTTCTCTCTATAAGTATTCTCCCAAGCTGTTTTCTAATAGTCCTTGGCATAAGATTTTTCCCGAATAGTGTTTTTAATATTAGCTCAGAAATATTGTTACTTTGTTTCTGCCATCTTTCTTAGCCTGTCCTATTGCGCGATATAATTTGTCATTTAA
The DNA here is from genome assembly GCA_018812485.1 of bacterium. Taxonomy (NCBI): domain Bacteria; species bacterium. The sequence continues at coordinate 17,539 of JAHJDO010000029.1, forward strand.
TTCCTTTACAGTATCACCATCAATCGGGTTTGCAACTACTCCTCCGCTTACTGTGATTTTTGTGTCTTTTATTATACTTTTTGTATCTGGTATAGATTTACTGGCAATTGCTTTTCTTATTTTCTCAGCAAAGGTATAAGCGTCTTTCTTATTAACTTCAGGGAGAATAATACAGAATGCGGTATCCTTGCAACGTGCAACCTTATCAATTTCTCTGACATTTTCCTTTAAGATAGTCGCAATTTTTTTCAAAATTTTATTTTTAATATTCTCACCAAATTGCTTTAAATATATATCCAGATTGTCAACATCAAACCCAATTAATGAACAGGGATGTTCATACATAGCTGCTCGTCTAAGCTCTTCGGTCAGATATTCTTCATAATATTTTAAATTATATAAACCCGTCAGATTATCTGTGATGACCAAGGCTTTGGTTTTTTCGAGTAATCTACCAATTTCATAATTGAGATTACCTATTTTTGCCTCCATTTTATAAAAATCGAACATATCTCCTTTAAGCTTTCCTGTGATTTTATCTAATGAACTCGTTAATCCATTTAGGTCTCCCTCTTCTAAGTCCTTATCAGTTGCCATCTTGGTCTTTGCCATTAATCTCAATATATCAGCATTGATCTTTCTAATTAAAAACATCAAGGATATTATGATAACACACAGAATAACTACACTAATATTATTTAGAATCTTATCCCATGAGAATGCATATGTAGCTAAAAGACCTATAACTACTAAAATAGGAACCGTAGCCACAAGTAGAAAGACAATAGAAAATCTATAGCTAGCACGTTCCTCTATTGTTGATTTACCCGTATTTTTTTTCATGATAACATCTCCTTAGATACGCTTTTTATTCTGAGCGGGTTGGAAACATTGTCACTCTGTTTCCGCCCTCTTCCTTACTTTGCTTAATTGTGCGATATAATTTATTATTTAATTCTTCTGCAATATCGCCATCAACGGGGTTGGCAACTATCCCTGCGCTTACAGTAATCTTTGTATCTTTTATTATGCTTTTTGCATCTGGTATAGATTCATTGGCAACCGCTTTTCTTATTTTTTCAGCAAGAGCATAAGCTTCCTTTTTATTGATCTCAGGGAAAATAATGCAGAATATGGTATCCTTGCAACGAGCTATCTTGTCAATATCTCTTGCATTCTCCCTCAGGATACCTGCAATCTTCTTTAGAACCTTATTCTTAATATTTCCGCCAAGTTTTTTCAAATATACATCTAGATTGTCAACATCAAACCCAATTATAGAACATGGACGCTCATACATGGCTGCCCGTTTCAACTCTTCGTTCAAATATTCTTCATAATATTTCAAGTTATATAAGCCCGTTAATTTGTCTGTAATGGTTAAGGAATTGGTTTTTTCAAGCAATCTATTGATTTCATAGCTGAGACCGCTTATTTTTGCCTCAGTTTGATAAAGATCAGACATATCCCCTCTAAGCTTTTTTGTAATTTTATCCAATGAGACGCCCAATTCGTCTATTCCAATTTCTTTTAATTCCGGATCATCTGCCATTTTAGCTTTTGCCATCATCTTCACTACGTTCGTATTAATTTTTTTAATCAGAAACATTAAAAGTGCTATAACAACAAGCAGAATAGCTATGCTGACATAAAGCACAACCTGATCCCATGGTAACGCGTATGCGCCTAAAAAAACACACGCACCTATCAATATCAGCATAATAATTACAAGAGCGATGTTTATAAAAATATTACGACGAGCATGCAGCTTTGCACTTCTATTCATAATGGCAACTCCTTATTATCTTGATATTTTATCAATATTCAGATTTATATCAGTTCCTCTCCATATTTTTGTCGGTAGTTTTTTATCAGGATTTGTTTTCTCCCATGTTTCATCCATTTGCTTAACCCTTGTTTTTTCCTCTTCGGTCAATTCAGTCTTCTCTGTTACAATAGTGGGAGTTATAAGCACAATTAATTCCATCCTTGTTTTCTCAGTCGTATTCTTCTTAAAAAGATAACCAAGCAACGGAATATCTCCGAGTATTGGCACTTTGTACACGGTAATCGTGGTATAGTTTCGTCTGAGCCCACCAACTATGACCATGCGACCATCCTTGGTCAATAGACTCGTCTCTAATGAGCGCGCGTCTATTATAGGTTCAGAACTATATTCACCTACTGAAAAACTATGTTTTGGCTTAACAAGCATGGAGACAAACCCGTCATTTGTTATGTGGGGCTTTACGGTAAGATATGTTCCCACCTCTTTAAAGTCAATTGTTGTCATCTGTGTTCCATCGGGATTAACTGTAATTTTTGTATATGGGATACTCTCTGTTATTTCTATATTCGCCTCCTGATTATCAAGAACTAAGAGCCTGGGTCGGGCAAGTATTTCCACATCTGCGTTATATCTTAACCACTCAAGAGTTGCTCCGATATTCCACTGGTCAACACCGAAGCCAGTAATGACATGCTGCAATCCTGTAGTCAGCGACTGAGAAAAATTACCATCAGTTACCGATGTTCCGCTTTTCGTAGCGCTTGTCGCTGACACTCCCTTTGCAGTTTTTGTTGAGGTCCAATCAATGCCATATTTAGTCTGTCCTGTTATTTTTACATCTACAATAGCTGCTTCAATAAGAACTTGAGGAGTTCTAATATCCAATCTTTGCGCAATTTCTGCTATTTGGTCAATATTCTCCTGAATATCAGTGACTATCAGGGTATTTGTGCGTGAATCGCTCTCAATTTTCCCTCTTGATGAAAGCATTTTTGTAACTGATTTCTGGAGCTTTTCAACGTCTGCAAAATTTAGAGAGAAAATTCTTGTTACTAACTCTGCCTCTGCCTTTGTAGTCTCCTTAATGGCAAGCTGTTCCCCTTTTATTTTTTTCATCTTCTCTGCGGTCATAACCTTTATCAAATTTCCCTCTCGCTCGTAAGCATACCCGCTGACATCAAGAATTGTCTGTAACGCTTGTTCCCAACCTACATCTTGCAAAAGAAGCGAGACCGTTCCTTTTACCTCTTCCCCTGCAACTATATTGACATTTCCCTTATGGGAAAGCATTCTTATAACATTGCGTATATCAGCGTCTTTAAGGTCTAATGTGATCTTTTCGCCTTCTAGCTGATTACCCGCATATGAGACAGAACTAAAAACCAGACCAACACACATTGCAAGTACTAAAAAAACATGTAATCTCCTCATAATTTATCTCCACTCATTTTTACACTATATTCCTTATCCATATATCTGATCACTATTTCTTCTCTGGTTATTGATACAATTTTGCAGTTGCTGATATTATCTCCTGCCGCAACAATCTTATCGTTTATAATGGCAAGAGGTTTAGTATTATCAAATAGAACTCCTTCTATTTTCATCTCGGGCAATTTTGAACTTATAAAACTCCAGCCAGTCGGAGCCATGACGGTCTTATTCTCTGATATAAGGGGAATAAATGGGTCTCTTCTTCCATGAGTGTTATACACAAAAACAGGTTCTCTATTCTTAGGTTCTGAAATTTTTTCCGTTGAAACATTAACCTTCTTTTGTGTTGATAAACTCACATTATTCTGCTCGGGCTTTGAACAGCCGGAAGACAAGAGGAGGCACAAAGTGGCAAAACAAAGAAAAATTCGAAACATTGTTTTGGTCATTTGGATTTTGTCTCCTGAAAAATAAATATACTCAGATAGATATCAGCAGTATGTTTTAACTCATCCTTTTTATCTGAGGTAATATTTATATGATTTATCTTAACGAACCTCTCCAGATTCTCCAGTTTGTTCACGAATCTGGCTATTTGGTGATAGCCACCTTTAATACCGAGCGCCATCGGGTATTCAGTATATATACTGGCTTTACCTGATGTCTTTAACTTGCCTGGATCAATAGACATTAATTTAACTTTATATTCATTAGCAATATCTGTCAGCGAGGATAGAAAGTCAGGAATTTCATCCTCTCCAGGCATGCGTTTCTGGTATTCTTTTATTAGTTTTTGCACTGTCTGAAATTCACGTTCTAATTGAGGTTTTTTAGAAACCATAATCTTTGCTTTTTGTATTTCAGCTTTTTTCTGTGTTATGTTTTTTCTCAAGAGGGAAATCCGTGCAATCTGGGGTGTTAATAAATAATAATAACCTATAAGAATTCCCAAAGCTGCAATAACAAATAAGATAATTCGTTCATTCTTTTTCATTGCTTAAACCCCATTGGGGCAAACCTGCATCCTATTTTAAATGACATAATATCTACATCTGCCACACTAACCCGACAGGTAGATACAAGGCTGACACTGGAGAAGTCGCTTGAAAAAATACTATCCTCCCTGACTTTTTTAATTAAGTCTCCAATGCGTCTTGTCATATCTTCATTTTCTCTTGACAGAGCCATGCCCTCCAGAATAAAGACATTGTAGCTATTCTTAACCTGTTTACCTGCGTCAGGACTCGCTTTCGTTGAGATATCTGCCTTTCCATGACCATCAGGCGTTACAGAAACCATTTCGGTCATTTTTTCAACAGCCATCTTTGTGAGCCACGTTTGAGTAGGCAGTATATCGCTTAACTGGTTTAATCTCTTTGCCCATATAATTCGGGAATGAATAAGTCCTCCAAGAAGAGCAATTTTCTTATCAATAGATTTTTTTGCGCCTTCCAACTTCTCTGCTTCACGCATTATTGGTTCTAATTTAGAATATTCAGCTACCAGTTTGTTATGGGTCCATCCCATGAACTTTGCGCTTGAAAAGCTGATGAGATAAATAATAACCATTACAACACCCAATATTATGCCGCATGTTATGAATATTTCCATCCCGGGCAATTTTAGACTTCTTCTAGCTTTTCTTAACTCAGTGGGGAGCAGGTTTATCGTAATCATTATTTATTTAGCCTCCTCAGAGCAAGCCCAACAGCAACTGTTAGAAATGGATAAAGTCTTTTTATTCTCTCTGCACTGATTTCGTCTGATATTTTCAGGTTATTGGTTGTATTCCAAATGTGCGTTTCTACTCCAATTTTTTCATGCATGATATCGCCTATTATGGAAATCTGTGAACTGCCTCCGCTTAAGTATATATCTGCGATACTCTTATCAGGAACTTGGCTTTCATAGTAATCAAACGACATGTGTATCTCATTAACGAGATTACTCGTAATATGTTTTATCGTCTCTGTTACTTCCTTGGATCTGCTTTTTGCTTTTTTTGTCTCTTCAGCTTTTTTAATATTAATACCTAGATCCTCACTAATAGCCCTGCTATAATCTGCTCCCGCAATATTTACATCCCTTGTGAGCCTTGAAGTGCCATTATCAAGTATGCTTATATTCGTCATCTGAGCGCCAATATTTATAAGCGAAATTACATTATCATTTTTCTTAAAGACAGAGCTGAGCGCATGTTCAAAGGCATTTATAGTGGCAAAAGAATCAACATCAATAACAACCGGCTCCAGATCACAGGCTTTTAACAGCTCCAACCGTTGATTGATTAAGTCTTTCTTAACAGCGACAAGCATTACTTCTATCATGTTTGTCTCGCTTGCTACGTTATCCAAAACCTGGAAGTCAAATTCCACTTCATTCATATCAAAAGGAATGTGTTTTGCAGCTTCATACTTCAAAGAAGCGCTTAAGTCTTCTTCTGACATCTTTGGAACACGAATATATCTTACAATTACTGATTGTCCGGAAACTCCGACAGCAACTTTATGGGTTTCGATATGCGCTTCTGCGAAAGCCTTCTTAATGGCAGTAACTACACTGTCCTTATTATCTCCAATTATTTCAGCTACACCAACTTTACTCAAGCATAAAGTATCTCCATTTCCAGTAAGCTCAACAATCTTGACAGCGCTGCTTCCTATATCTAATCCTAAACTGGTTCTGGATTTAGGTTTTGTGCTGAAAAGTTTTGTAATTGATTTAGGTATCATAAGTCTGATTCTACTATTATGAAATGCTGCTGTCAAATTTAATACTCCTGCCAGGAACCGCTTACTATACGCCACGGCAGGTTGTTGGCAAAAGCATTTGCTACATTGACGGAATTATAGACCACTAATGGCCTTCCCGTAGATATTGTTGCAGATGTATCAGCTTGAGTCTGCACAAGGACTGATCCGGAAATCTCGGGGTTTCCGGTTATTGTTAGATTTCCAAGTACATATATTATACCCTCAAATGTGCCACCTGCTATATCAATATCTCCGTCTACTATAAGGATACCACTTCCATACCATCCTGTCGTTGTAATCTTAAACGATGAATTATCCTGAAATTTAACCCAGGTGATTCCATCTACGTCCGAGTTGTTCGGAGGGTCAGTATAGTTTCTGGTTGATATACCTTCCATTTCTTCTTTCGTCAGGCCAAATATATCTTCAATTGATGGAAAAGCAGCATTACTTACCGGCGGACTGCCTGTTATTTCCCCAGAGCCAGCTGTAGTGGCTGTAAAACCCGCCGGAATTGTTACGCCCGTACTGGTATCTCCGTCTATCAGTCCGTTTCCACTAACCAGAACATTACCTCCTGCCTGAAGCGCAGAATTAACAACTCCCGGATTTCCAATTCGTTCTGCATCAACTTTCACTGTCCTTTCTACCTTGTCTATATTTGTCATGTTCGGAGCATATCCGGTTGCTGAGATAGTTGCACTTGCTGATGTTAAGTTTGATACGCTTATTATATAATCGCCTATAACCTTTCCGCCCTGAGTCTGAAAGGAGAGAATAGTCTTTGTGTAAACTGCTCCTGAAGTGTCCCAGCCAACCCACGAACCCTGGCCAAATCCCAACTCCCATAACGCTGTTTGAATCCCTGATTCTGCAAGATTCCTTGCTGCAGATAGACGATAGGACCTGATTGTAAGCTTTTTTTGGAAAACGACCGTGGAAAGATATGCTCCTGCTATAATGGCAACAATAAGCATCACTATAGCTGAAATAACCAATACGCTTCCGCGTCTGTTTCTATACATCAATCATACCATTGAGTAACCGTAACAGTTCCTGAAAAGCCGCCAGGATTTACATTCGCCAGGGCTTCATCATAATGAATGTTACCATTTCCTGAGATTTTTACTGTATCCCCTACAAATGCGCCGAAGAGGTCTCCATTACCTGTAACCTTCAACTCAGCTTCTGGGGCGTATATCGCTCCTGCAAAATCCCCATTACCCGTAAATTTCACACTTGTGCAGGTATCTGTTCCATAAAGTAGACAATCAGATGGGGTGCCAGGATTTGAGATACCATTACCAGTTACATGACAAGTTCCCGAAACGTAAATAGTAACCTGTCCGCTAATTACTAATGTTGCATTTCCTGTAATCTGTATTGATGTAAACCAATATGTTCCGGATGTAAGGGTCTGGGTATTATTTCCTGATATTGATAAACCACCACTACTACTTACACCAGCTGGGACAGTGACTGACGGCATTGGAAACAGAGTGGATGCAGCTGTTTTTTGCCCATTCAATACAGCGTTTCCAGAGGTGGTTATTGCAGTATTTACATCCCCACCCGGACCAATCTGAGCATTTCCATTAACTATAGCATTTCCACTTAAAGCTACTGCTCCGGATGATGTTGCATTAGTTCCCACAGAACCGTTGCTGCCGGGTGACTGACTGGCATATGTTCCATTGTCAGAGTTATAGCTATCGGACGCACCGTTACCTGAAAGAGTCACGCCTTGATCTCCAAATATTCCTTGTGTAAATGGTGAACCACTTACCTGAAGATTAGCATTTATTAACTTGGAAAACCTGTTTATGTCAGTTACATTGGGAGCTGTTCCTGTAGCTGTAACTGTAGGAGTACCTGTAGCTGAGTTGGTAACTGTAACCGTAACACTTCCTATTGTTTTGCCGCCTGCGTCTGATAGAGTAATGGTTTGAGCAGGATCTCCGTTTGCATCAACTGCCCAGGTGGTAATATCGCCATATGCATACTCATAAATTGCTCTTTCTATGCCTGCTTCTGCAAGATTGACCGCAGCTGTATGCCGATATGATCTATTTGTCATTCTATTCTCAAAAACAATTCTCGAGAGGTAGGTGCCCGCTATGACAAACAAGGATACAGAAACCAAAGCAGCCAGGACCAGGATGCTACCTTTTCTGTTCAGTTTCAAATAACATTACCTCCATTATTTATTTCTTAATTTTACAGATGTATTTAAAGTTCTTGTGTGTGTTTTATTCATAACAGTTGCTGTGCTTGTAATTGATATTGTTATGCGAGTAGCGCCAGCAAGAGTTGGAAGATAGCCAAATACCAGGTTAGATATATTTGAACTTATATTTTGAGTCCCTGAGGTTCTTGTGCTTCCGACTGCTGCCCAGGTTGTTTTTTCTAAAGTGGTGCTATTTAATGTATACCTAAAATAATCATTGGATCCGGTTATGGGATTTCCACTGGCATCAATTGAAGATACCTCCAGGACCAACTGCTGGGACGTACTTGCGGGCACACTTCCTATTGCAGTATTCACTACATCTCCCGCACGCCTTGTGTCCTGACTTATATTGTCCAGAACTAATCTCGCATTTTTTTGTGTATCAAGATAACGAGAGTCAAAAACAAACATTTGATTGCCTCTTATGAATAAGAATAAAACAGCGCCCAAAACTGTTATTCCGATTGAAGCGGCAATAAGAACTTCCATGATCGTAAACCCGCCTGAAAGCCGCTTCTTTTTCATTCTAGATGCCCCCATTAGTCACAAGCGTAGTAATGCTTCTACTGAACGCTTGCCCCCGCGCCCCTATCCACTGAACTGTTATACTGACCTGTTTTATATTGCTGTCAATAAAATCAGAAATTGAAAGCAATACTACTCCGTTACTAAGATTTGCAAGTCCCTGTGTAACATTTCCTGTGATAGTAGTAAAATCCTGATTGCTGAATGTTCCCCAACCAGTTATTGTTGCAAATGAACTGTCGCGTACTATTTCCATTGCGTCCTGCGCTATCTTTGTAGCGGTAGAGATTTCAGCTGTTCTTCTAATCACTGCAGGTCCATTGGAAAACGCAGTAAAAAGGCCAATTAAACCAACACTCAGAATCAAAATGGCTATCATGGTTTCTATTAACGTAAACCCACGATTTAATTTAACTGTACGTACATCTTTATGCTTTTCCATTTGTCATCTCCAAAACTAGTCCTATCATAGTGAGAATGGCTGTGCTGCAACAAAAGCTGCCCCATGTCCTCTGCCAGCCGCTCCGTTCGGACACGTAATCTGGATTTTCCCAACTGATGTTGAACCTGCCATATATCCAGCACCGGCTCCTATTGGACAGGTGGGGACGGTCTTTAGGTATCCTGTGGCAGCCGCTAGTCCCCAGGTTCCTGTTGCAGGAACTGCATTCCACAAAATTGCCCCAGCTGCAAATCCAGCGCCACCATTAGTCGCATCAAGATTTTCCTCTATACACACCTGTTCAAGCCCGGATGCAATCTGTCTCATGTTGTTCGTACATACAACATCTCTGGATATCGTTCTATTCTTTAGAAAATTAGGTACAGCTATAGTCAATAAAAGCGCTATGATCGCAACAACAATCATAATCTCAACAAGCGTAAAACCTCTGCCCCTTCTCCGACTAACTACCATCCAATACCCCTTTCTAAATACAACAGCGGCGGGAGAAAACTCCCGCCACTATTATACATCTTTTCAAGCCTTTCAGCAAGTAGCTTTATTGCAGTGTATATGGATTATTAGTAGCCTGAAAATTTGGTCCATGGCTTGTCAGACTTGGACAAGTAATCTGAAATACCCCAACTGTTGATGAAGCCGCTGTATAAGCACCAGATGCTATAGGACACGTAGGAGCTGTCTTTAGGTATGCTGTACTGCCTACTATTCCCCATGTTCCTGTTGCAGGAGCTGCGTTCCATGTAATTGAAGCAATTCCAGCACCAGCACCAGTAGCATCAAGATCTTCCTCCATGCACACCTGTTCAAGGGCTGATGCGATCTGTTTCATGCCATTTACGCATACAGCATCTCTGGATCTACTTCTGGACTTGATGAAGTTAGGAATAGCTATAGCTGCTAAAAGCCCTATGATCGCAACAACGATCATAATCTCAACCAGCGTGAAACCCTTTTTGCTTTTCAGTAATTTAATCATTTTCTTATTCACCTCCTCTTCAATAAATTTTTTCTTCCACCTCATGTATAGAGCATTTTTCGTGCCAATATATGGATATTATATGCAACATCCATATTGCATTGCGGTTTTTACATGGACAGATTTTAAGTCTACACTTGTATACATCGCTTATTGGACAAAATATTTTGACGTATTTGGAAAATAAGCAAAAAAAATTGCCTATTTCACAATGGAATATAAAGCTTCTTGCAAATTCCCTGAAAAAGTTCTAACATCATTCATGATGGAGAATCAAAAGGAAACCAAAATGACCGTTTTGACAATTTTTGATGAAGAATGTGGAGCCCGGGAGTTTCCTTTGGAGAAAAAGCTTATTACTATTGGAAGGCTGAAAGGTAATGATATTATAATTTCGGACAAGAGCATATCAGGGAAACATCTCAAACTCACTTTTTTGCATAATGACTGGATACTGGAAGATCTGCATTCTACAAATGGCACCTCTGTGAATGGGAATTTCGTTGAAGAAAAGAAGTTGGACGACGGCGACGAGATAGTTATAGGCAAAACAAGAATTCTCTTCGGGGAAACATCTTCTTTCCCGCATCCAGAAGAGAGATCTTTTACTATTATAAAGGCTGTAATGCCCAGTGCCGTTATTCCCACCTCTTATGAAACTGCAAGTAACGAAGAGTTAAAGAGAACTCATAAAATATTAGCTACCCTTTATAAAGCCAGCGAACTTCTTAGTTCTGCGCTTAAATTAGAAGACGTCCTGAATAAAATTCTGGATTTGATTTTTCAACACATTAGTGCTGACCGAGTTCTTATTATACTCCATGAGGAATCAACAGGTAAACTTGTTCCTAAAGCAGTGAGGAAAAGAGACGAAAAAGATAGGGCAGAATTAACCGTAAGCCACAGCATTATGAGTAAGGTTTTAGATGAAGGTAAATCGGTAATCTGTTCAGATGCTTTAGAAGACAAAAGGTTTAAAGAACAAATGAGTATTATCCAGCATCAAATTCATTCAGCAATGTGTGTCCCTCTAAAAACAAAAGACAGAGCCTTGGGCGTAATTTATGCTGATACACTCATGATTAAAGGGGCTTTTAACACCGAAGATTTAAACTTGCTTACTGCATTAGGCAACGAAGCTGCGCTAGCTATAGATAATGTGCGTTTATATGAAAAAAATCTTGAGGCAGAACGATTAGCTGGTATAGGACAGGCCATAACCGGCATGGCACACTACGTCAAGAATATTCTTGTGGGGATGGATGGCGGTGGCATCTTAGTAGATATGGGAATAAAACAAAAAAACAGTACATTAATGAATAAAGGATGGAAGTTAGTTAAGGCCTCTATAAATAAAGTAAGGGATGTGGTTATGGATATGCTTACCTATTCTAAGGAAAGAAAGCCACAGCTGCAGCCATGCAATCTAAATGATGTTGTAGATGAAGTTATAGAGTTAATGAGCAAAAGAGCTGAAGATGTGGGTATTAAACTGCATGCTCATCTTGAGGAAAATATTGGACAGTTCTTATTAGATCCTCAAGTCATCCATCGTTCCCTGCTTAACTTGATAAATAATGCTTTTGATGCGATGGAGAAAGATGGAAAAATTACAATTGCTACAGAGTATATAGTTGAGGGGGATCAGCTTAAATTGTCTGTGTCTGATACAGGATCTGGAATACCTGAAGATATATTAACAACTCTTTTTACACCTTTTTATTCAAGCAAGGGATTGAAGGGGACAGGTCTCGGATTGGCAGTGACACATAAGATAATTAAAGAACATGGCGGAAAAATATATGTGAATTCCGAGGTCGGGAAAGGGACTACCTTTAATATATTTTTACCTGCAAGAAAAGAGTAATTTCACAGAATAGCTTTAATCTAAGAATTCTTTCAGAAGTTCTACGATTTTTGCAATACTTCCGGTTTGCTTACCAAACTCTTTGTGAACATAATGTGCGCCTTCAAGAATTTTATTATCAAACTGTTCCTTTGTAAGACCGGTATGAAAAATTATTGGTATTTGTTCATATTGAGGATTTTCCTTAAGATAGTCTCTTACAGTGCCACCATGCCCTACCATAACCATATCCAGTATGGCAGCATCAATATGTGGCTTCTTGGTGCTAAGCAGGTCTATGGCATTTTTACCATTGGGAGAGTCAAACACCTCATAACTACAGCCAGCTTCCAGTATTGTCTTTAATGCTTCCCTCAGCTCATTATCGTCCTCTACTATCAAAATAGTTTTCTTGCCCATCGTCTCGTCCCTCCTATCGCTCTTCTATCTCTTTCTCTTAATAAAATTCTACTACATTATCTTGCGTGCTGTCAAACTCGTGTCCTAAGGTCTTCTGCGGTAGTCCTCTCTGGGCCGGGGTGGACCACGTCTGTCAGAAGGCCTCATACACATCTCTTTAGCCAGGTGGGCGGCAAATTCCTGTGCTCCTAAACCCATCATTTTGCCAATTCTTTTCATATCGTTATAACGATTTTTCAGAAGATAATTCTCTAATAGTCTGCGATCGCCTTTCATAGCTAACCCCATTAGCTTCATATCCGCTTCCATTAATTTCTCTATTTCTCCTTTAATTCTTTTTCCGGCTTTAAACATTGGCCCTTCTTCAATTACATCAGGACGCCTTCCGTCTCTACTCGGAGGAGGTCCAAACTCATCCATCATTATTCTAGCGCATATACCAGTAAACTCCCTCGCTTCTAAACCTACGATTTTGCCAATTCTATTCATCTCTTCATAATGATTTTGCAGAAGATAGTTTTCCAAAAGCAGGGGGTCGCCAGTCATAGTCAGGCCCATCAACTTCATATCCTTCTCTATCAATTTCTCCAGTTCCTTTACAATCTTCTTCTCCGGACCGGTAAGAGGCTCCTCTCTTATTTCCCTTACCCCTTTCCCTGTCTTCTCAAACTCTTCAATCCTCTTGATAGCCTCCTTAGCCAGTTTTGCACATTTAGTATCAGGATACTTAATCACAATCTCCTGATAGCTTGATATGGCCTTTATTATTTCACCCTTGTTCTCCATGTCCTGCGCGCGGTTAAATAAGGTTTCTATTTTCTCTTCATCAATTTTCTTTTTAATATATGTAATCTTTGTCCTGGCATTATCTGCGGCAAGAGTTACAGGATAGTTATCGATAATCTTCTGATAATACATCATGGCCTGGCTGTATTGTTTCTCTTTAGCTGATCCATCACCCTTAGAGAAGAGCTGTTCAATTTCATCCTGTTCTTTGGCCTGATAGCTTGAGGCAGAAGAGGGAGGAATGGAAGGTTTTAATGTCTGCCTTGAAAACCTTTTGCCTAAGACAACACCAACTATAGCAATTATTATCACCGAAAATACAATGATAAGTAATTTACGTCTTCCTTTTTTCTGAGGCGACACTTCAGAGGAAGTACTAATAGGGCTGGGATGAAAAGCGCCCGCTCGATATTTGTTTATATCTTCAAGTATTTCAGTTGCTGTTTGATATCTGTAGCTTAGATCCTTTATCAGGCATTTTCTAACAATAAATTCTACTTCCCATTGGAGATCAGGATTTACCTCTGGGACAGGCTTAGCCTCTACATTTATATGCTGCTGCATAACTCCGTACGGGGTCTCCGCCTTAAAAGGAACTTCTCCTGTTAACATCTCGTAAAGAACTATGCCAAGAGAGTAAATATCGGAGCGGGAATCTGTTTTCTCTCCTTTAGCCTGCTCCGGAGACATATACTCCGGCGTACCCATAATGGTTCCTGTAAGTGTGATGCCCTCAGATTCCACAGCTTTGGCTATGCCAAAATCAGTTACTTTCACATGACCATTGTTATCTATCATTATATTCCCCGATTTTATATCGCGATGAACTATCCCCTCTTTGTGAGCACATTCCAAAGCCTCAGCAACCTGAAAAGTGATGCTTAAAGCATCCTCACAGGAAAGCGCTCCCCGCTGTTTTATAATCTCGGTCAAAGTCTGTCCCTTGATAAGTTCCATGGCAAAGTAATACATTCCCTCGTGCTCACCAATGTCGTAGATTTGAACAATCCGGGCATGATTTAATTTTGCTACTGCTTTAGCCTCGCGCCGGAACCTCTCCACAAGGTCTTTGTCTTTAGACAAATGAAATGGAAGAATTTTTATAGCTACATGCCTGTTGAGAGACTCTTGATAGGCTTCATAGACGGTACCCATCCCTCCGCTTCCTAATTCTCTAATTATCTTATATTGTCCGATCTTTTGCCCGATCATACTACCAGTCTCCCCGTCAAAAAGAATTCTTTACTTTTCCAAGCTGTCTACATTTCAATTCCTGAGATATAATAGATTGTCTCTCACTAAAAATCAAGTATTACGGACTCATACAGGATATTGACAATACTATAGGATGTTAGTATATTTATTTTGCATTAAAGGGCAAAAAATATGGAACCAGTAATAGAAATTAAAAATCTTCATGCAGAATATGGAAGAGGCAGGGAAAAAACTGTTGCTTTAGGAGGCATAAGTTTACGCGCTTATAAAGGGGAAATATTTGGATTCATAGGTCCTAATGGAGCAGGAAAAACAACAACTATCAATATCTTATTGGGTTTCATGCATCCTACTAATGGCGAGGCAGTTGTATTCGGGGAAAAATCTTCCTCATTAAAAAACAGGTTTAGAATTGGATATTTACCAGAGATAGCTTATTATTATCCATTTCTTACGCCTTTCAAGATTCTTACAATGTACGGGGAATTATTCCGTATAGACAAAACCGTTTTAAACAACAGAATGGATTCTGTTCTGGCAACTGTTGGATTAACAGAGAAAAAGAATACTCCTATCCGAAATCTGTCAAAAGGCATGAACCAGCGTCTTGGACTTGCACAGGCTATTATAAATGATCCTGAAGTTCTGATACTGGATGAACCTAATTCGGGTCTCGATCCAATTGGTAAAAGAGAAATACGCAATATTATCTTAGAACTCAAGAATAGAGGTAAAACCATATTTTTTAGTTCACATCAGCTTTCAGAAGTAGAACTGATTTGTGACAGAGTAGGAATAATTGACAGAGGACAAATTCTAAAGACTGAGAAGCTAGATCAAATTGTTGGTAAAATTGATACAAAGCAAACTGTATTGGAAGATATTTTCATCCGGATGATAAAGGATAAAAGAGCATGAGAGCTGCCTGGATTATTGCGAAAAACGTAATTGAGGAATCCATTAGAAAGAAAGAAATATATGTTTTATTTATTCTATCTGTTGCAATGATGTCCGTAGTTGCAATGGCAAGTTTTTTCTCTCTAACAGGGTTAGTAAAGTATTTTATAGAATTATCCTTTCTTATCGTTATTTATATAACTGTAATTATTGCTGTTGTTGTTGGAGCAAGACAGCTACCCACTGAGCTAAATAGCCGGACAATTTATCCGTTGATGGCAAAACCTCTGAGAAGATCTGAATTTATTATAGGAAAATGGCTTGGAACCTCTATTATTTCTGTATTTTGTTTTTTGGTTTTTGAGGGAATATTTATTATTCTCCTGTTTTCTAAAGGGAGTAGTGTTTCGGGTATTTTAATGCAGGGGATATTCCTGCATATTCTTCAGTTAATGCTTATATCCTCTATTGTTATATGTCTTTCAGCTTTTATGACAAATGCCGCAAATGTTACAGTTTCTATCCTTTATTTTATTCTGGGACATTGGATTGGCAAAGCTATCTCAGATGTGCTTGATAAGTGCGGAGCATTCCTTGCATGGATTCTCAAGTCTATTAATTACATCCTGCCTCATCTCGATTATTTTGACCTATCAAAAAAGATAGTTCACCAATGGCCACCAATACCAGCATGGGTAATAATAACAGTGACGATATACGCTCTTGTTTATATATCTATCTTTCTACTAATAGGCACATTGAAGTTTCAGAAAAGACAGTTGTGAGAAATACCCAAATTTGTTTCGGATTTCGGATTTCTGATTTACTCAAACTCTTTACTTTACTTCTTATCGCTATCCTTCTTCAAATTCCTCTTCAGACCTATCATTATGCTGTGATTAGCAGTGTTTCTGTTATTCCTGGCGGAGAAATTGTAAGTAAAATTTTAGGTGGCGTCTTTACTGGTTCTGCAGATTTGTTATGGCTGAAAGCAGACGAATATCTTCATAAGGGAGTGACTGAACATGGACATTGCCATATTTTAGAAGAGGCAGATATGGGAGAACATACACAACACAAGCATGAACATAATCACAAAGAAATTGAGCACAGACATAAATTGGAATATAACAGATTAGACAAATTATTTGCTAAGCTTGAATACAATCTCAAGCCGAATATTACAGAGCATTTGCACAGCAAAAGAGAGAATGAGCTTATGCCATGGTTCAAGCTCGCAACTATATTCAATCCCCATCATGTGAGAGCGTACGCTGTTGGAGGATACTGGCTTGCGTTCAGGCTTGGGAAATTAGACGAAGCGATTAAATTTATGGCAGAGGGAATAAAAAACAATCCGGACAGCTATCAAATAGCTGAGGAAATGGGCATAGTCTATTTTTCGAAATTAAAGGATTATAAAAAAGCTCAATACTATTTTGAGAGGGCTCTCAAATCACAGGCTAAAATGGATGAATATGATAAAGCAGGTATACTCAGATTTCTTGCTTTCTCACATAAATTTCAAGGACATACACAAAAGGCAATAGATTGTTACAAACAAGTCCTCAGATTATTTCCAGAAAATAAGAAAGCTAAGAATTTTATAGATAAATGGGAACGGGGAAAAGAATAGTATATCCGGCGCAAGGCGGAGAGGGAGGGATTCGAACCCCCGGTCCCGAAAAATCAGGACAACAGATTTCGAGTCTGCCGCTTTCAACCGGACTCAGCCACCTCTCCTCTTGAATTATGACACAACTTTATTAAAAATAGCCATTAAAAAATTTCTTATTTGGGATTTCTTGACTTAACTCTATACCTCATGTTAAGATTTGGCACATGCAAAAGACTATTCTTTTCATTTGTACAGGGAACAGCTGCCGTAGTATTATGGCTGAGGGACTACTTAAAAAGATGCTTTCTGAAAAAGGAGTTGAAGAATACAGTAAGTATAAAATTATCTCTGCTGGAACTCATACAGTTGAAGGATTCCCTCCAGTTCACCTGACACAGAAGATTATGACTGAGCGAGGTATAGATGTATCTTCATACAGGTCAAATAGACTAACTGAGGAAACAGTAAATAAAGCTGACCTTGTTCTGGTAATGACTCAGAAACATAAAGACGAGGTATTTCATACCTATTCAGAAAAGACAGGGAAGATATTTCTGCTTAAAGAATTTGCAGAAATAGAGGATAAGAATCCAGATATAGCAGATCCTATCGGATTATCCTACGATGCATATAAGTACTGTATGGAGGAAATAGAGAAATGTTTAATAAAGGTTATAAAAAAGATTGAATAACAAGGATAAGGTCGCAATAGCTGCTGATCACGGTGGATGGCACTTAAAAGAAATTCTCAAGCCCTTTTTGAAAGGTTTGGGTTATAAGTATGCTGATTTTGGCGCATCATCTGAGGAAGCCGTTGACTATCCGGATTTTGCGTTAGTGCTGGCTGAAGCTGTGAGAGCGGGTAAATATAAAAAAGGAATATTGCTATGCGGAACTGGGCTGGGTATGTCTATGTCAGCTAATAAGATTCCGGGAATCAGGGCAGCTCTATGTAATGATACATTTACTGCAAGGATGAGCAGGGAGCATAATGACGCAAACATTTTAACAATTGGGGGACGAGTGGTTAAAGAAAATTTAGCAAAAGAAATAGTTAAAGTATGGCTCCAGACAAAATTCAGTAATGCGCCTCGTCATAAGCAAAGAATAAAAAAAATTGAAAAAATTGAAAGTAAATACATGAGGACTTCAAAAAAGGTAATATGAGTAATTTAAAAATAACTGATCCAGAAGTAGCAAAAGCAATCTATGATGAAACAAAAAGAGAATCTTCAAACCTTGAGCTTATTGCCTCAGAGAATTTCGTGAGCAATGCTGTTCTTGAAGCTCAAGGTTCAATAATGACCAATAAATACGCTGAAGGCTATCCTCATAAAAGATACTATGGCGGATGCGAATTTGTTGATGTTGTTGAGAATTTGGCTATAAAAAGAGCAAAAGAGATTTTTGGAGCTGACCATGCAAACGTGCAGCCGCATTCCGGTTCACAGGCAAATATGGCGGTTTATTTTTCTATGTTGGATATGGGAGATACAATTCTAGGTATGGACTTAAGCCATGGCGGACATTTAACACACGGCAGTCCGGTAAACTTTTCGGGGAAATATTTTAATATTGTCTCTTACGGAGTGAGTAAGAAAACAGAAACAATAGACTATGAATATGTAGAAAAATTAGCACTTGAAGAGAAACCTAAATTGATAATTGCAGGCGCTAGCGCTTATCCTCGCATAATAGATTTCGCAGCATTCAGAAAGATTGCAGATAAAGTAAATGCGTATCTTATGGTAGATATGGCTCATTTTGCAGGACTTGTTGCAGCAAAAATTTATCCAAGCCCTATTCCATACGCTGATTTTGTTACTACCACTACACATAAAACCTTAAGAGGTCCACGCGGAGGCATGATTCTCTGCAAGGGGAAATATGCAAAACAGATAGATAAAATGATTTTTCCTGGTATTCAGGGAGGGCCACTGATGCATGTTATAGCTGCTAAAGCTGTTGCATTCAAGGAAGCTATGGCAGAAGGATTTAATGATTATCAGAAACAGATCGTAAGAAATGCCAAGGCACTTGCCTCAGAACTGAATAAAAGGGACTTTCGACTTGTTTCCGGTGGAACAGATACTCATCTTATACTACTGGATTTAACTAATAGATGTATCTCAGGCAAGGACGCAGAGAAGGCATTAGATGTTGCCGGAATAACAGTAAATAAAAATGCTATTCCATTTGATAAGCAAAGCCCATTTATTACGAGTGGAATAAGAATAGGAACTCCTGCTGTAACTACAAGAGGTATGAAAGAGCCCGAAATGAAGTTCATTGCAGAAATGATAACAAAGGTGCTTACGAATATTAATGATATAGATAATCTTAAACAGACCTTATCAATAGTGACCAGTCTCTGCAATCAATTTCCTTTGTATGCCAACAAACTCTAAAAAGAAGCCAAAATTTCTGATCTTTACCTCAGCAATTAGCATTATATTCGTGGTTCTTGTAATTTTAAATGTTTTTCCGTTAGGTATTAAGCACGAATGGGCTTGGAAATATTCACATCCAGAGAATTTTGACGGACTCTGGTTTCCAGTGCTTATTTCCTTTATTTTTCTTCTGCTGTCTTATAAGTCAATTGCTTATAAAAAATTAGCAGGTTTAAACCCCCCACTAAAATTTCTCTCTATAGTCCTTATATGCTTTATTGGCTACCTTTTTAACATTGCTATTTGTTACTTAAGTCCAGCAGGCTTCTATAATCTAATTCTGACTATTATAAGTCCTTGGGCAACCAGCTATTTCAATGTTGCTGTCGAGATTAAAGACATTAGTTTCTGGTTAAATAGCTTTCACACTTTTATCAAATATGCTCCTTTACATGCCAGAGTACATCCTCCAGGAAATATATTGTTTTTCTGGTGGATAATTCACATATTTAATAGTTTACCTACCCTAACAGATTCTTTACTAAGTATGGTAAAGAGCACCACTCTAGACCCATTACCTGTGTTTTCAATTATTGGGAATACGTTCCGTCATTCCTTCAGCAATGCTGAAAAAGCCGCATCAGTATTTCTATCGTTATTTTTGCCATTTCTTAAATGTGTTGTGATTCTTCCTATGTATTATTTAGGGAAACTTATATATGATAAAAAAACATCTTTAATTGCAGTATGTTTTTATGCAGCTATTCCTGCACTTAATTTATTTACACCTGGAATGGACCAGACATATACTCTGGTTTCTGTCTTATCTTTTTATTTATTTTGTTTCTCTATTAAAAAAAACAATATTTGGTTTGCTCTTCTTTCTGGACTGGTTTTATCAATAGGCATTATGCTGAGTTTCTGTTTTCTGGTTATCTTGGGTTTGATAATTTGTTATGGGCTAATATGGCTTTGGATAAATAAAACACATTTAAATTACATATTAAAGAGTTTTTCAGTATTGTTTGTAGCTTTGACAGCTCTCCCTTTATTGTTTTATCTTTTATATGACTTTAATATTATAAATTTTTTTGTGAGTATTAATGTGTTTTCAGAAAATGCGCGATTAGACATCGTTGGCAGTGAGGTTGCACGCCGAACATATTGGAAATGGCTATTGTATAATCCACTGGACTTTTTTATGTTTACTGGTATCCCAATTTCAATGCTTTCATTCAGAAGTATTTATAATGTTATAAGGTCAAGAAAAATAAGAGCAGCCAATGTCTTCTCCGTGTCTTTTTTTATCATACTATTCTTACTTCTAGTCTCTGGAATAAATCGCTCTGAGGTGGCAAGATTATGGATGTTCCTCATGCCCTTTCCTGCATTAATAGCAGCCTCGCAAATCGCACAAATAAAGATGAAAACCAGTTCTGCCTTCTTAATACTACTTTCCCTGCAGATCCTTCAAACAATAGTCTTTAAGTTATTCATAAATGTATATGGTAATTAGCTAAATATTTGTTTCTTCTACTCAATATGTGTATATTGTGGGCATCATGAAAAAATCAAAATCTAACACTGCCAAAAAACAAATAATGCGTTTTATCGAGAAACAATTCCCTTTCACAACATCAATAACCAGGGATAAATCATCTAAGAAGTCAGGAGAGTCACATTATCACATTCTTGAGATTGAGTTACAATATATCAGGTCAGGAAGTGGAGCATACTTCATAAAAGACAGGAAATACCATCTTAAGGAAAACTCCATTTTAATAATTCATAAAGGTGAAGTTCATAATTACATTAAGGGAAATTCATCGATCCCTGTGGATAGAGTATATCTGGCCTTTAATCCGTCTATATTATTTAGGAACACGCAATACACATATAAAAAACTAATCTCTCATATTGCTGAATGCAAAAAAAACTTCTCTCATCAAATATCATTCCCTCCTGAGGAAAGCCAGAGAGCAGATTTGATCATTTCCAATATGACATATGAATGGGAAAACAAAAAACTGCATTACAGAGAAGCAATAGTAAGCCTGCTCCTTGAGCTTTTTATAATCATACACAGATCATCTTCTTCCGGTACCGGTACAGATGAAAGAATCAAATCAACTGCACAGGACAGGATTATAAGTAAAGTCATTTCTTATATAGATAAAAATTATCAAAAACCGTTGGACCTGGCAACTCTGGGTGAGCATGTCTTCCGTTCTCCATATCATCTTAGCCATATTTTTAAGGATGTTACAGGATTTAATTTTAAAGAATATCTAATAAATAAACGTATTATGAAAGCCAAGAATCTTCTTGAGTCAGAATCAGATATAAAAGTAATATCTGTAGCCGAGGATGTTGGATTCTTAAATCTCAGCACATTTAACAGGGATTTTAAACGCCTGACCGGAATCAGTCCATCAGAATACCGCAAGTTTTGCACACATTTCCACAAGAAATGAGTAGAAAAGATTCTTTTTTTTCGTAGACTGAATAAGAAAATAAATCTAAAACGAGTTTATAATTGGAAGGAGTTGAAATGTTAATTGATGTACACACGCATATAACCTACCACAGGTTTCCTGAATTTGTTCAGAAACTCGGCAGGAAAGAATTCACTGCTGAAATTCTACTTAAAAGGATGGATATGGAGAAGATTGACAAGTCTGTTATTCTTCCATTAAGTAATCCTGAAAACGCAAACTACATTGGGGTTTCAGGAAACATGGAAGCTATTGAAGCAGCTAGGAAATATCCTGATAGGCTAGTCGCCTTTTGCAATGTTGATCCCAGAGCAATGAGAAATTCTCCTGAAGCCGATTTATCAAAGGTTTTAAAAGTTTACAAAGAAATGGGATGTAAAGGAGTCGGAGAAGTCTGTTCTAATATTTATTTTGATGATGAGCTAGCAAAGAATTTTTTCTATCATTGTGGGGAGTGTGAAATGCCTGTTCTTTTTCATGTTGCAGAACGGATAGGAGGTGTTTACGGACTGGTGGATGATGCGCATCTGCCAAGACTGGAAAAAGTGCTCAAGAAATTTTCCAAAACTATCTTTATAGGTCATGGCCCTGCTTTCTGGTCAGAAATAGGCGAATACGTGAATGAAAAAGAACGTGGCCACTATCCAAAAGGTAAAATAGAAAAACCCGGCAGTATTCCTAAACTGCTGGAGAGATATCCCAATCTTTACGGCGATCTTTCTGCCGGAAGCGGGTATAATGCTATCTCGAGAGATCCTGATTTTGGCTATAAATTTCTTGAGGAGTTTAATGAAAAACTTCTTTTTGGTACAGACAGGTTCACATCTGCTGATGAACCAATACCTCCTCAAATTGATTTCCTAAAAAATGCTCTTAAAGAAAAAAAGATTTCAGATCAAGCCTATGAAAATATAACTCATAAAAATGTTCAACAACTTATAGGAGAATAAGATGGACAAGTTAGCAATTAATGGTGGAAAACCAGTTCGTACAGATCCTATGCCAAACCGCTCTCTTTTTGGAGAAGAAGAAAAGCAGGCTGCTATAAGAGTGTTTGACGAGGCGATTGCCTCAGGAGAAGCATTCGGCTATAACGGACCTCATGAACAGGAGTACGAGAAAGCGTTTTGTGAGTTTTTCGGAGACGGTTTTGCAGATGGTGTTAACTCAGGTACATCAGCTGTCTTTGTTGCACTTGGAGCGCTACAGCTTGACGCGGGAAGTGAGGTAATTATTCCCCCTATTACAGATCCGGGAGGAGCAATGCCCGTAGTTATGGTAAACTGCATCCCCGTTGTTGCAGACTCGGATCCTCGTTCATACAATACAGGGTCAGAACAGATTTCCGATGTCCTGACAGAACATACCCGGGCCATTATTGTCGCGCATATTGGCGGGGACCCTGTTGATATGGATCCTGTAATGGAGATAGCACGCTCCAGAAATATCCCTGTTATAGAAGACTGTGCTCAGGCACACAGTGCAAAATACAAGGGGAGATTTGTCGGTACAATCGGCGACATTGGAGCTTTCTCAACCATGAAAGGCAAGCACCACGCAACAGGAGGTCAGGGCGGAGTAGTATATACCAGAAATGAAGAGCTTTTCTGGAAAGCTAAACGGTTTGCTGACAGAGGAAAGCCGTTTAATCTACCAGATGCTAAAGGCAATGTTACAGCAGGCTTGAATCTTAACCTTAATGAGCTTTCAGCAGCTATTGGCGTAACTCAAATTAAAAAGTTAAACTCCATAATATCCAGACGTAGAAAAGTTGCTGAAGCTATAAAAGAAAGGCTAAATAAGGAGTCGGAGATTGTATCTATCGGATGGCAGGTCCCAGGGACAAAATCCTCTTACTGGTTCATGCGCATACATGTTAAAACAGACATGCTTAAAGTCGATAAAATGGCTTTTGCTGAGGCTGTAAAGGAAGAGGGAATCCCTGTAGCCAAGTCATACCGTAATATACCTTCGGAAGCTCCATGGTGGAAAAATAGTGGGCCGTGGGAATTTTCAAAAGAGAAATATAGTAAGGATTCTACATGCCCTAATGCAATATCTGTTACTAGCTGTCATTTCAATATCTCCATAAACGAGAACTACGGCGAGAAAGAAGTCAAAGATATAGTTAATGTACTCAAAAAAGTAGAACAGGCTTATAAAAAATAGGAGAACGCAAAAATGGAAAAACTGGCGCTTTTAGGAGGACCAAAAGCAGTTAAAAACGACTCAGGCGATATCTTTAAATGGCCCATTATTACCAAAGAAATTGAGAATGCTGTTCTGGAGGTACTCTGGGAAGGAAAGATGTCAGGTAATGACGTTACCAAGGAATTTGAAAAGGAGTATGCAGAATGGTTTGGCATAAAATATGCGCTTGGCCATTCTACAGGAACAGGGGCTCTGCACGGGGCAATGTTCGGATTAGGTATAGGACATGGGGACGAGATAATCTGTCCGAGTGTAACATACTGGGCATCAGCTCTGCCTGTATATTCCCTTGGAGGAACTGTGGTTTTTGCTGATATAGACCCTGAAACACTCTGTATTGATCCTAACGATATCGAAGAGAGAATTTCAGAGCGAACAAAAGCCATTGTAGTTGTTCACTATGCAGGGAGACCTGCTGACATGGATCCTATTAAGGAGATCGCGCGCAAACACAATATCAAGGTAATTGAGGATGTTTCTCATGCACATGGAGCACTGTATAAAGGAAAACTCACAGGAACATTCGGGGATGTCTCAGCTATGTCCCTTATGAGCGGAAAATCCTTTGCAGTAGGCGAAGCAGGTATTATGCTCACAAATGACCAGAGAGTTCACGAACGTGCAATTCTTTTTGGTCATTATGCACGACATAAAGAAATTCAGCTGGAGGATCTTAAGGCTGGTGCTGAACTCCCTTGGGGCGGTTACAAATACAGAATGCATCAGCTCTCCTCAGCCGTGGGACGCGTACAGCTGAAAAACTACCCTGGACAAATGAAGGAAATCGATAAGGCAATGAATTACTTCTGGGATCTTCTAGAGGGAACTCCCGGAGTCAAAGCACACCGTCCTCCAAAGGATTCGGGAACTACAATGGGTGGCTGGTATGCAGCCAGAGGACTATACAGGCCTGAAGAATTGGAGGGACTTTCCGTTAAAAGATTCTGCGAAGCAATAAAGGCCGAAGGGGGACGATGCAGTCCTGGAGGCAATAAACCATTGCATTTACATCCTGTTTTTAATGATGCAGACATATATAATCAGGGAAAACCCACCCGAATTGCAAATTCTCCTGAAGGCGTGGACGTAAGACAACCGCTCGGGAGTCTGCCGGTTTCCGAAAATATACACAAGCGCATGTTTGCTATCCCGTGGTTCAAGCACTACAGACCTAACATAATAGAAGAACATGCAAATGCAATTAAGAAAGTAATTAAAAATTACAGGGAACTCCTGCCCGGAGATACGAAAGAAGAGGATGCTGGAGGATTCGGTTTAACTGCAAGACAGTAAGCAGTATAAGCCCTCAATATCAACTGAGTGGTAATGTAAAATATTTTATGCAAAAGTAATTGAGATAGGAAAAAGAAAGGGCTATCCTCTCTCCTAAGAAAAAAACAGAATCCCGAGAAAGTATCGGGAAAAAGGAGAAGAGAGAATGCGCCCAGGAAAATATGATA